>NZ_JBRREI010000049.1:0-34733 GCF_056760195.1 Stenotrophomonas sp. STEN020 | reverse complement strand
GCCTGTGTTTGATCATTTTGTGTCGTCGCTGGTTTTGTTACCCTGCTGTGGCCGTCGGTTCCGCCCGGCTCGGGTAGCGCCCCCCACTACGGTTACGAACGGGCCAGTTCGCCCAGCATTTCCCAGGATCTGAGCCCGCGACCGCCAAGGTGATGCAACAGCACTGCGCGCATCTGCAGGCGCAGGCTGGCGATGTCACTGTTGTTCGGCATCTGATCTTCGGCCAGCGCCAGCAACGCGCTGCCTGTCGCCAGCGACCGGCGTTCGTTACTGCGCTCACTGAGCAGGCGCAGCGGGCCCTGCAGTGGATCCAGTCGGTAACGGGCCGCCGGATCGATGGGCCCACCGTCGGCGCCACAACTCCAGTCGAAGCCAAAGCCCAATGCCTCAAGCAGATCACGCTCGAAGCGCCGCAAAGACCACGCCAACATATCCGCCTGATCCAATTGCCCGCGCAACTCACCGTATGCCACATACAACTCAGGCAACGGGTCCTGCCGCGGCGTCAGCCGCATCACCAGTTCGTTGATATAGAAGCCGGCCAGCATGGCGTGACCGTGCAGTCGCGGTGCCACGTCCTGACTTTCGGCGCGGCGCAGCTGCGCCAATTCACCGGTTTGCTGCGCGTCAAAGCGAATCGCCTGCAGCGGCTGCAGGGCGGCACGCAGCGCCTGTTTCTTCGGCCCTTGCACGCCGCGTGCGAGCAAACCCAGGCGGCCATGTTCCAGACTCAGCACCTCGACCAGCAGACTGGTCTCGCGCCAAGGCCGGGCATGCAGCACGTAAGCGGGCTGGTCTTCGATGCGCATCTAAGGCGGGGAATCGGGAATGGAGAAGCGGGAGTTGGAACAGCCCGCAAGCGTGATCCAGCCGGCCTTCGTCAGGCTTCCTGGCGGCCGGCTATCGCTGCGACTTATCGTCGTCGCAGCATCGGTCTTCATCACACAACCTGACCTGTCACGCGGCCAGAAAACAGCCGAAAATCGCAAATCGCGGCAGAACCAGGCAGTTTCCATTCCCGATTCCCCACTCCCGATTCCCGGCTAAAAGGCTACTGTTCGCCGTAGCCGAAGGCCTTCAGCGCGGCCTCGTCATCGGACCAGCCTTCACGCACGCGCACCCAGGTTTCCAGGAACACCTTGGCACCGAACAGACGCTCCATCTGCAGACGCGCCTTGGCACCGATTTCCTTCAAGCGGGTGCCGCCCTTGCCGATCACGATGGCTTTCTGGCCTTCGCGCTCGACCCAGATCACCGCGCCGATGCGCAGCAGCGCACCGTCTTCGGCGAAGCGTTCGATTTCCACGGTGGTGGCGTACGGCAGCTCTTCGCCAAGCTGGCGCATCAGCTGCTCGCGGACCAGCTCGCCGGCGAGGAAGCGCTGGCTGCGGTCGGTGATTTCGTCTTCGCCGAACATCGGCGGGCCTTCCGGCACCAAACCGATAAGATCACGCACCAGCGCGTCCAGACCATTGCGCTTGAGCGCCGAGATCGGATGCACGGCGGCGAATTCGCGACCGACGGTGATCTCCTGCAGGAACGGCAGCAGCGCACCCTTGTCCTTCATCCGGTCAACCTTGTTGACGATCAGCACCACCGGCACGCCAGCGTCACGCAGCACGTTGAAGGCCAGGGTATCTTCTTCGTCCCAGCGACCAGCTTCGATCACCAGCAGGCCAACGTCCACGCCTTCCAGCGAGGCGCGCGCGGCGCGGTTCATCACCCGGTTCATCGCGCGCTTCTGCTGGCGATGCAGGCCGGGGGTATCAACCAGCACCAGCTGGCCTTCCGGGTAGGTGGCGATACCGAGCAGACGGTGGCGGGTGGTCTGCGGACGGTTGGAGACGATGCTGACCTTGGCGCCGACCAGGGCGTTGGTCAGGGTCGACTTGCCAACGTTGGGGCGGCCAATGACCGCGACGCTGCCACAGCGATGAGAGGAGGTGTCGTTCACTTGGAATCCAATTGCTCTATTGCGGCGGCTGCCGCCTGTTGTTCGGCCAGCCGTCGCGAAGTGCCTTCGCCTTCGGTACTTACGGCGGGGTCAGCCACGCAACAGCGCACATGGAAGTGCTTGGCGTGGTCGTCGCCGGTCTCCGATACCAGCTCGTATACCGGCAGGGTCTTCTGCCGGGCCTGCAACCATTCCTGCAGGCGTGTCTTGGGGTCTTTCTCGGGCTTGCCCACCGGCACTGCCGACAGCGAGGTCTCGAACCACGGCATTATCCGCTCGCGGCAGGCTTCGAAACCGGCATCCAGGTAAATGGCGCCAACCACGGCCTCGAAGGTATCGGCGAGGATGGAGTCGCGGCGATGGCCGCCCGATTTCATCTCACCCGGGCCCAGCGTCAAACGCTCGCCCAGCTGCAGAGTGCGCGCGATCACCGCCAGCGCAGCCTCGCAAACCAAGGCCGAGCGGGCACGCGTGAGCGCGCCTTCGTCAGCCTTCGGCCAGCGCGTGAAAAGCGCTTCGGCGATCAGCATGTTGACGATGCTGTCGCCGAGGAACTCCAGGCGCTCGTTATGCGGCGCGCCGGCACTGCGATGGGTCAGGGCCTGCTTCAGCAAACCCTGATCCTTGAATGAGTGACCGATCAGATCACCCCGTTGGAACGTTTTATTGAGCACTGCCTGAGGTGAAATCCTGGGAATTTGTGAAATTGCCTACGATGTCCAGATTGCCGATCAGCGGCTTGCGAACCTCATAGGCCACGTTCATCCGCCAACCACCGTCGGTGCGTTCAAACTTGATGTTGTCGCGCTTGACCGTGTCGGAGTAATTCATATCCATGCGTTTGAAAAAAGCCTGGGTCGCGGTCGAAGGATTGAATTCTCCGGTTGACTCGTTGGCCATCGACTTCATCGCCACTTTGATCGAGTAGAACTCCTGGTACATCGGGAACAATTTCATGCCGATGTAAAGCCCGAAGCCCACCACTGCCAACACCATCAGGAACGAGGTCAGCGTCATACCTGCTTGTTTGTGCTTCATTGCGATCTCCCCAGAAACGCGTTGTCCACTCACTGAATGCCCGCCCCGATACGCGACGGTTCGAAACTACCCTTGCAGAACCAGCCTTCACAGTTCAACCAGATCAGGAACGCCTTGCCACGCAGATTCTCTTCCGGCAGGAAGTGGGTCTGGGTCCAGAAGCGACTGTCCTCGCTGTTGTCGCGATTGTCACCCATCACGAAGTACTGACCTTCCGGCACCACCCAGTCGCCCTGGCCACGCGGGTCGGCCCGACCCAGCAGTTCTAGCACGGTATGGCTGCGGCCCGGCAGCTGCTCGGTCAGCAGCGAGGCACCGGTCATTTCCGCACCCGGGCCCTTGCCAACGTACTCGCCGCGGTCTTCGTAGACCATCGGCACGCCGTTGATCGACAAGGTGTCGCCGTGGAAGCCGATGCGGTCACCCGGCAGGCCGATCACGCGCTTGATCCAGTTCTGGTCCGGCGCATGCGGCGGCTTGAACACCACCACGTCACCGCGCTTGGGCTCGGCCACCGGAATGATCTTGGTATTGGTGATCGGCAGGCGGAAGCCGTAGGAGAACTTGTTGACCAGGATGAAATCGCCGATCAGCAGGTTGGGCATCATCGAGCTGGAGGGGATCTTGTACGGCTCGGCCACGAAGCTGCGCAGGATCAACACCACCGCCAGCACCGGGAAGAACGCGCGCGAGTAATCCACCACCGCCGGCTCTTCGCTGTCCAGCAGGCTGGCCTTCTCGGCACGGCGCTTGCGCAGGTACAGCTTGTCCAGCAGCACCACCAGGCCCGAGCCCAGGGTCAGCACAACCAGGATGATTTCAAACCATTTCATTCAAGTTCCTTCGGAATGGGAATGGGGAATGGGGAGCAGGGAATCGCGCAGTCCAAAGCGGGTCCGCTCTGCCATTACGATTCTCCATTCCCTACTCTCGATTCACTGTTACTTGTCCATCTGCAGCACAGCAAGGAAGGCTTCCTGCGGGATCTCCACTCGGCCCACCTGCTTCATGCGCTTCTTGCCTTCCTTCTGCTTCTCCAACAGCTTCTTCTTACGCGAAACGTCGCCACCATAGCACTTGGCCAGGACGTTCTTGCGCATGGCCTTGACCGTGGTGCGGGCGATGATCTGCGCGCCGATCGCGGCCTGGATGGCCACGTCGAACATCTGCCGGGGAATCAGGTCCTTCATCTTCTCGCACAGCTCGCGACCACGGCGATCGGCGTGGCTGCGGTGGGCGATCAGCGACAGGGCGTCGACCTTGTCACCGTTGATCAGTACGTCCAGGCGCACGAAAGGACCAGCCTCGAAGCGCACGAAGTGGTATTCCAGCGAGGCGTAGCCACGGCTGACCGACTTGAGCTTGTCGAAGAAGTCCAGCACCACTTCGGCCATCGGCAGCTCATAGCTGATCTGCACCTGGCTGCCCATGTAGTTGATACCGATCTGGCTGCCACGCTTCTCTTCGCACAGCTTGATGATGCTGCCGATGTATTCCTCGGGGGTGAGGATGTTGGCGCGGATGATCGGCTCGCGGATTTCTTCCACCTGGTTGACCGGCGGCAGCTTGGCCGGGTTGTCCATCATCACGATGGTCCCGTCGCTCTTGAGCACCTCGTAGATCACCGTCGGTGCGGTGCTGATCAGGTCGAGGTTGTACTCGCGCTCCAGGCGCTCCTGCACGATTTCCATGTGCAGCATGCCGAGGAAGCCGCAGCGGAAGCCGAAGCCCATCGCCTCGGAGCTTTCCGGCTCGAAGCGCAGCGCGGCATCATTCAGGCGCAGCTTGTCGAGGGCTTCGCGCAGGTCCGGGTAGTCCTCGGCATCCACCGGGAACAGGCCGGCGAACACGCGCGGCTGCATTTCCTGGAAGCCGGGCAGCGGCTCGGAAGCCGGATCGGCCTGCAGGGTCAGGGTGTCGCCGACCGGCGCACCGTGCACGTCCTTGATGCTGGCATTGATCCAGCCCACTTCGCCAGCACGCAGCGCAGGCATTTCCTTGCGCTTGGGGGTGAAGACGCCAACCTTGTCGACCAGATGCCAGCGGCCGGTGGACATGACCTGGATCTTGTCGCCGGCCTTGATCTGGCCCTGCATCACACGCACCAGCGAGACCACGCCCAGGTAGTTGTCGAACCAGGAGTCGATGATCAGCGCCTGCAGCTTGTCACTGCCACGGTCGGCCGGCGGCGGGATGCGGTGCACGATGGCTTCCAGCACCTCCTCCATGTTCAGGCCGGTCTTGGCGCTGACCGCAACCGCATCGGAGGCATCGATGCCGATCACCGCCTCGATCTCGGCCTTGGCACGGTCGATGTCGGCGGTCGGCAGATCGATCTTGTTCAGCACCGGCACCACTTCCAGGCCCTGCTCGATGGCCGTGTAGCAGTTGGCAACCGACTGCGCTTCCACGCCCTGGGCCGCATCGACCACCAGCAGCGCGCCTTCGCAGGCGGCCAGCGAGCGGCTGACTTCATAGGAGAAGTCGACGTGGCCGGGGGTGTCGATGAAGTTCAGGAAGTAGGTCTGGCCGTTGCGGGCCGTATACGGCACCGACACCGACTGCGACTTGATCGTGATGCCACGCTCGCGCTCGATCGGGTTGTTGTCCAGGACCTGCGCTTCCATTTCGCGCGCGGTCAAGCCGCCACACAACTGGATGATGCGGTCGGCCAGGGTGGACTTACCGTGGTCAACGTGGGCAATGATGGAGAAGTTGCGGATCATCCGCATCGAATCATGTGACATAGGTGGCGGCGGCGGCGCTGCGTCGTCAGGATAACGGGCCATTATCGCATGCCGGAGCCAAGCCCCGCACAGGGTTTGGCCGTCAGCTGAACGAAAGGAGCCGCCCGAAGGCGGCTCCCGTTGCAATCACAAGGCGTGGCGGGCTTATTCGCCAGCCCGGACCGGGACAAAGGCGCTGTTGGCACCGGCCCGGACCAGCAGCATGACCACATCACCCTTCTTGTAGCCGGCCAGCTCGCGGTTCAGGGCGGCGACACTGCCCACCGGGGCACGCCCGACCTGCAGCACCACCATGCCCGGGGCCAGACCTGCCTCGCGGCCAGACTGGCTGTTGACGCCGGTGATACGCACGCCCTCGCCCGACTCCAGCCCAAGCTGGCGCCGCTCGGCGGCTGTCAGGTCGGCCACCTCCAGGCCCAACAAGGCATTGGCGCCGGCCTGCGGCTTGGCGTCATCGCCAGCCGCGGCGCTGTTGCCCGGCCGTGCAGCATCCTCGGCCAGCTCGCTCAAGGTCACGGTGATCTCACGCGGCTTGCCGTCACGCAGGATGCTCATCCGCACCTTGCTGCCCGGCGGCATCGCGCCAATCATCGGCGGCAGCTCGCTGGAGGTATTGATCTCGGTGCCATTGACCGCACGGATCACGTCACCCACTTCGATACCGGCCTTGGCCGCGGCGCTGTCGGGCACCATCTGGTTGACCAGTGCGCCACGGCTGTCCGGCAGCTTGAAGCCCTGGGCGATATCGCTGGTCACCTCGCCAACCATCACGCCCAACTGGCCGCGACTGACCCTGCCGGTCTTCTTGATCTGCTCGACCGCGTTCATCGCCAGATCGATCGGGATCGCGAAGCTGATGCCCATATAGCCGCCGGAGGCGGAGAAGATCTGCGAATTGATGCCCACCACCTCACCGCGCGTATTCAGCAAGGGGCCGCCGGAGTTGCCCTGGTTGATCGCCACGTCGGTCTGGATGAAGGGCACATAGCGCTGCTCCTGGCCACCGGTATTGCGGCCCAGCGCACTGACAATGCCGGCGGTGACCGAGTGATCCAGGCCAAACGGCGAGCCGATCGCAACTACCCATTGGCCCGGCTTGAGCGTATTGGAGTCGCCCACCCGCACGGTCGGCAGGTTGCGACCTTCAACCTTCAGCAACGCCACGTCGTACTGGGCATCGCTGCCGACCACCTTGGCGGTGAACTCACGGCGATCACTCAGGGTGATCTTGACCGACTCGGCACCGTCGATGACGTGGTGATTGGTCAGCACATAGCCGTCATTGGAAATGATGAAGCCCGAGCCCATGCTGCGCCCACGCGGACCGCTGTCCGGCCCTTGCTGGCCCGGCCCCGGCATCTGGAAATCCGGACCGAAGAAGCGGCGGAAGAACTCCGGCATCTGGTCCATGTCCGGGCCCTGCTGGGCAGCGCGCGGATTGCGGCGTGCGCCAATCACTGTATCGACCTTGACCACGCCCGGTCCAACCTGGTCTACCAACTGGGTGAAATCAGGCAGGCCCTGCACCAGCTGCGGCGCAGGCGCGGCACGGGTAGCGGCGACCTGTTCGGCCGGTGCATTCGGGGCTGGGCTCTGCGCGCAGGCCACCAACGGCAGGGTCATCGCCAGCAGGCCAAACACCTTGTTTTGGATACTTGGGGTCATCAGCTTCGAGCCTCCAATTCAGTCAAAGCGGGAAAGAACAGCCAAGCCCGGTACGCCCAACAACAGCGCACAAACCTGGAATCCGGGGAGAACCGGTCGCCCAGAGGCGGACGACCGGCAAGCAACACTCACTGACGCGGCAACAGCCTGCGCGACTCAGCATCGTCGGCACTTTGTGCCGGCATGCGCGGTTCAAACGGGTAGAACGTCGCCCCACCCTGCTCCTTTGCAGGGAAACTTGCGTTAAGCGCCCCCTGCGACAGCGACGGCGCTATCGTCGAGCGCGGCCACGGCCGCGCATGCAGCACGCCATTGCCGGCGGTGAACGGATCCTGGCGCAGTGCCGGGGTCGCCGGCAGTACCGGCGCGGAAGCAATTGCGCGCTGCGGCTCGGCCATGCGCGCGGTACCGGCGCGTGCCGCCTGCTGGGTGCGGGTCGCACTGCCGCGCCGGGCGGTGGCGTCCTGACGGCGGGTCACTGCAGCAGCAACCGCAGGAGCAGCAGCCACCAGACCGGCGACATTGCCGGCATCAGCCGCGGTCGGCGCCGAAGGCTGCGCCGGTGCAGGCGCGACTTCCGCCGTGGTCGCAATGACCGGCGCTGGCGTGCTGGTTACCGGCAGCTGCTCGCGGGCCATGAACAAGGCAACCGCAGCCACCGAGGCAGCCAAGGCGGCACCGCCACCCCAACGCCGCCAACCCGTGCGAGCTGCGCGTTGCGGCGCGGGCGCGGCAAGCACCGGGCCGTTCTGGCGGGCATCGGCATCCACCGCCTGCCGTACCCGCGCACTGAAATCCAAGGGCGCCGGTGCGCAGGCCTGGCCACGCATCACATCACCCAATACCTGCCAGCGCTCCTGGCAGGCCGAAAGCTCACTGTCGTGTTCCAAGCGGCGCAGCATGAAGCGCGCCTCATCGGCGGCCAGCTCGCCATCCACCAGCGCCGACAGCTGCTGGCGGTAGTGCAGTTCAAATTTGTCCGGCGCAGCACCGGCCGACACCGGGTTACGGTCTTGCGGGTTCATACGCGACTCCGTTCACGGGTAGCGCTGGGGGTATCCAGCAAGGGACGCAGCTGTGCATCGATGGCCTCGCGGGCACGGAAGATCCGCGACCGCACCGTGCCGATAGGGCATCCCATTTTCTGCGCGATATCCTCGTAACTCATGCCTTCCACCTCTCGCAACGTAATGGCTGAGCGCAGCTCTTCAGGCAACGCATCAACCGCCTTCATCACGGTCTGTTCCAGTTCCTGGCGCATCAACTCACGCTCCGGCGTGTCGTTGTCGCGCAAGCGGACCCCACTGTCGAACTGCTCGGCGTCACCGATTTCGATGTCGTCGGTGGGGGGGCGCCGGTTGTGTGCTGCCAGGTAGTTTTTTGCGGTATTCACTGCGATCCGATGCAACCAGGTATAGAACTGGGCGTCGCCACGGAAATTCCCGAGCGCACGGTAAGCGCGCACGAAAGTGTCCTGGGCCACGTCCTGACATTCACTCCAGTCGGCGATGTAGCGCCCGATCAACGCGATGATCCGATGCTGGTACTTGCGTACCAACACATCGAACGCCGCGCTTTCGCCGCGCTGCACACGCCGGACCAGTTCCAGGTCCAGCTCCTGCGGTGTTTCAACCTCGGCCATAACGGGCCGCACTCCTGTCAGCCCAACCGACGTCGGGCATTAAGACCGCTGTTCGCGGCAAAAGTTCAGCACCCTGTCCCAGCGGCACCGCACCAGCTTTTAACTCCCGTTCGGCTAGCCTGCAGGGGCGTTGACCAGACAAGCACAACACATTTCCTGACATTGGGATTTGACGGCAGGGAAACAACCTCTGGATCATAGCGGCCTTCTCCATACACAACCGGATGGAACGTCCCATGCTCTCAGGCTTCGACGGGCTCCGCTTCAATCATTGGCAAACCGAGCTGCGCGAGGATGGCGTGGCAGTGCTCAGCCTCGACCGCAAGGACAGCCCGGTCAATGCCATGTCGCAGGACGTGCTGCTGGAACTGGGCGACATCGTCGAGCGCCTGGCCATCGACCCGCCCAAGGGCGTGGTGGTGCGCTCGACCAAGGCGGCCGGCTTCATTGCTGGCGCCGACCTGAAGGAATTCCAGGAGTTCGACCGCCGCGGCACCGTCAATGACGCCATTCGCCGCGGCCAGAGCGTCTACCAGAAGCTGGCCGAACTGCCCTGCCCGACCGTCGCCGCGATCCACGGCCACTGCCTGGGCGGTGGCACCGAGCTGGCGCTGGCCTGCCGCTACCGCGTGGCCTCCAACGATCAATCCACCCGCATCGGCCTGCCCGAGACCCAGCTGGGCATCTTCCCGGGCTGGGGCGGCAGTGCACGCCTGCCACAGCTGGTCGGCGCGCCGGCGGCGATGGACATGATGCTGACTGGCCGCACGCTGTCGGCCTCAGCCGCGCGCGCGATTGGCCTGGTCGACAAGGTCGCTGCCCCGGCAGTGCTGGTCGATGCGGCCATCGCATTGCTGCAGACCGGCGTGACCCGCCCGTTCAAGCAGCGCGCCACTGCCTGGGCCACCAATACCTTCCTGGCCCGCAAGATCCTCGCCCCGCAGATGGCCAAGCAGGTCGCACGCAAGGCCAAAAAGGACCAGTACCCGGCACCCTACGCACTGATCAGCACCTGGGAGCGCACCGGCGGCAGCCCGATCCAGAAGCGCCTGGACGCCGAGCGCCGCGCCGTAGTCAAGCTGGCCAGCAGCCCGACCGCGCGCAACCTGATCCGCATCTTCTTCCTGACCGAACGGCTCAAGGGCCTGGGCGGCAAGGATTCGGGCATCAAGCATGTACACGTGGTCGGTGCCGGCGTGATGGGCGGCGACATCGCGGCTTGGGCGGCCTACAAGGGCTTCAACGTGACCCTGCAGGACCGCGAGCAGCGCTTCATCGACCCCGCCATGACCCGCGCGCAGGCGCTGTTCGACAAGAAGGTGCGCGACGAAAGCAAGCGCCCGGAAGTGGCCGCACGACTGAAGGCCGATCTGGCCGGTGACGGCGTGGCCCTGGCCGATCTGGTCATCGAGGCCATCATCGAGAACCCGGAAGCCAAGCGTGCGCTGTACCAGACGCTGGAGCCGAAGATGAAGGCCGATGCGCTGCTGACCACCAACACCTCCTCGATCCCGCTGGTCGAGCTGCGTGACCACATCCAGCGCCCGGCGCAGTTTGCCGGCCTGCACTACTTCAACCCGGTCGCGCAGATGCCTTTGGTGGAGATCATCCACCACGACGGCATGGCGCCGGAAACCGAGAAGCGCCTGGCGGCATTCTGCAAGGCACTGGGCAAGTTCCCGGTGCCGGTGGCAGGCACCCCAGGCTTCCTCGTCAACCGCGTGCTGTTCCCGTACATGCTGGAAGCCGCGACCGCATACGCTGAAGGTATCCCCGGCCCGGTGATCGACAAGGCCGCAGTGAAGTTCGGCATGCCGATGGGCCCGATCGAACTGCTGGACACAGTCGGTCTGGACGTGGCCGCTGGAGTTGGCAAGGAGTTGGCCCCCTTCCTCGGCCTGCAGATCCCGGCCGCACTGGCGACCGTCGAGCCGACCAAGCGCGGCAAGAAGGACGGCCAGGGCATCTACAAATGGGAGAACGGCCGCGCAGTGAAGCCGGAAGTTGCCAAGGACTACCAGGCACCGTCGGACCTGGAAGACCGTTTGATCCTGCCGCTACTCAATGAAGCGGTGGCCTGTCTGCACGACGGTGTGGTCGCCGATGCCGATCTGCTCGATGCCGGCGTGATCTTCGGCACCGGCTTCGCCCCGTTCCGCGGCGGCCCGATCCAGCATATCCGGGCAACTGGTGTGGACGTGTTGGTTGAAAAACTGAAGACCTTGCAGGCACGCCATGGCGATCGCTTTGCGCCGCGCAAGGGCTGGGACATGCCGGAGCTGCGTGAGCCGGTGGTTTGAGTTTTTGCTGGTTGATTGAATGAAAAACGGAGCCAAAAGGCTCCGTTTTTTTGTTTCACCTGTAGTGCCGAGCCATGCTCGGCAGGGGCCTTGCAGAAAATGCCGAGCCCCCGATTTTTGTAGGAGCGGCGTAAGCCGCGAAGCCACAGATCAATCAGATTGCCGTGATTCCGGTGATTTCAGCAGCCCCAGCTTCGCGGCTTACACCGCTCCTACAATGCCGCAAAGCCAGCGGACGTTTAGCGGTGCACATGGCCATGATGACCTTGATCATCCGCCCCATGCGCATGACCTTCGTGATCATGCTCATCAGCGCCACCACCGCCCGCCTTCTTCTCAGCACAATCATCACCGCAGTGATCGGCTTCCACCTGCACGGTCACATGATCGATATCAAACCGCTCATGCAGCAGATCCGCCAGCTGCCGACGCAATACATCCGGTGCCTGCCCGTCATTCATCACCACATGCACGGTCAATGCAGGCGTGCTCGATGCCAATGCCCACACATGCAGATCATGGATACCGGCGACACCTGCATGCCCGCGTAGCGCTGCCTCGATATCGGCCAGCACCACGCCCTTGGGCACGCCCTCCAGCAATACGTTGATCGCATCGCGCAGCAGCACCCAGGTGCGTGGCAGCACCCACAGGCCGATCAGCACCGCCAGGATCGGATCAACCAAGGTCCAACCGGTGAAATGAATGATCAGACCGCCAATGATCACCGCCACCGAGCCAAGCATGTCGCTCCAAACTTCCAGGTAGGCGCCTTTGACGTTAAGGCTCTCGCCGCTGCCGGCACTGAGCAGACGCATGGCGATCAGGTTCACCACCAGGCCAAATGCGGCCACCCACATCATGCCGGTGGAAGCAATCTCCTGCGGCTGCTGGAAGCGCTGCACAGCCTCAAACAGAATGTAGATGCCTACGCCGAACAGCAGCAGGCCATTGGCCACCGCACCCAGCGCTTCCAGACGTGCATAGCCATAGGTGCGCTTGGCATCAGGCGGGCGCCGGCTCAGGCGCACGGCAGTCAGCGCGATCATCAGGCCGAGCGCATCGGTGGCCATATGTGCAGCATCGGACAGCAGCGCCAGGCTGTTGGTCCAGAACGCGCCAATGACTTCGACCACCAGATAGGCGGTGGTCAGGCCCAGCGCCCACCACAGTGGCTTCTCGTGGCGGATTTCGCTGGGCAGATGATTGTGGTCGTGGCTCATGGCTGGCTCCTAAATAACGGGGCCAGCTTAGTCAGCCTGTGGCGGCGGAGACTATTACATCGCCGCCGCCCGCTTCAGCGATCAGCGCGGGCCGAGCACGGTCTGCATGTCATCGCCCTGCGGCATGCCCGAGCGCATCTGCACCGTGCCGTCTGCATCCTTGAACAGGATGCCCGGCGTGCCCTGGAAGCCCAGATCCAGCATCAGTGCTTCATTGGCGCGCAGCTTGGTCTGCACTGCCGCCGGCACCGTCGCCAGCGGCTTGATGCCCCCCTTGGCGAAATCACGCTCGTTCTGGATCAGCGCCTGCTCCGGCGAAGCCGCGCCCAGAATGGCAGCGGCCTTGTTGGCGCTGTCCTCGCGGATCACGCCAACCAGAATCTGCCGGATCTGCACCTTGCCTGCGGCCACCCACGGCTGCGCGGCTTCCCAGAAGCGGTTGCAGTACGGGCAGTTCGGATCGCTGAAGGAATAGATGACGCGCGGCGCATCGGCCTTGCCATCACGCACCCAATGGCTGGCTTCCACTTTGGCCCAGGCCTGCTGGCCCATCGGCCCGGACACCAGCTCCTTGAGCTTGGCGGCGCTTACGTCTTCGCCCTTGGCGTTGACCAGGGTGCCAACCACCGCGTACTCACCATCCTTGGACACGTACACACCCAGCGGGCGCTGACCGGCGACACCGGCATAGCCAGTCAGGCCAACCGGTGTTTCGAACGTACCCATGAATTCCACGCCCTGCGAGCGCAAGGTCTTCACCACCGCCGGCTCATTCGCCACGGCGGGCTTGGCTGCGGTAGCAGCAGGGGCACTGGCGGTCTGGGCACAGGCCAGCGGCGACAGCGTCATGGCGGACAACAACAGCAACATCGAACGGGAACGCATCATCGTGTGTCTCTTTCAGTAAAGGGTTTATTGCATTTCGCGCAGACGCGCTTCCAGCGTGGCGCGTGAAAGTTCGCCCATATGCACATTGCGCAGCCGGCCATCGGCGCCGAAGAACAGGGTTGTCGGCAATGCGCGGGCGCCGGTCTGCTGCATCACCCGCGACTCGGCATCCAGCAGCACATTGCCCAACTGCATGTTCTCCGCACGCAGATAGTCGGCGACTTCATCGCGGGTTTCGCCTTGATTGGCAAACACGAACTGCACCTGCGGATGCCCCTGCTGCGCCTGTGCCAGCACCGGCATCTCGCGCCGACAGGGCCCGCACCAGGTCGCCCACAAATTGATCACGGTTGGCTTGCCAGCAAAGGCAGCCAGCGGCGCAGGCCTGTCCTGCATGTCAACCAACACCGCATCCGGCAACGAAATGGACGAGCGCTGCAATGCGAACAGCGCCATACCGCCGATTGCCCAGAACGCCGCACCCGCGGCCAAGCTCAGCAACACCGGCTTGCGCAGCACACGTTGGCGGGCCTTCCACATTGCATAGGCCGCCGCGACCAGCAGGCCGGCCCAGATCGAATAACCGCCATCGCCCAGACGAATGATGGACAGCGGCTGCGACAGATAGTCGCCAGCATGCATCGCCACGTGGCCCAAGCGTGCGCCCAGCAAGCCCAGCAGAAACGCATCAAGCACCACCGCACCAGCACGGCTGCGCATTCCATCGGCAGCCGGTGCCAAGGCACGCGCGAAGCACCAGCCAATCGCCAGCGCCAACAGTGCAACCACTGCCATCAACGGAAACGGACCGGCGCTGATCATTCAGCCAATCCGACGGGACTCAACACAAGCAAACTTGAACAAACAGTGAATTCAACTATCAACACAAAATCCTCAAAATCCTGTTGTTGCTGCCGATAATGATCGGCTGCCTCTTGGCACTTTACCGGTCGTACGCATGAATATCGTCCCCGCTCCACCCCCTGACACCGACAGCAGCGCTCTGGCAGATGCCTGGAAACACAGCCTCGACGCCGCCGGTGCCGATGCAAGCCAGATTCTGGCGAGTCTGGCCGACGCGCACGCCGCTGAACTGGCCGCGCATTTTTACAAGGTCATGATGAACGACGCGCGCGCCTCGCGTTCGATGTCGCACGACCAGGTGCGGGTGCGCCTGCAACCGGCCATGCAGCGCTGGGTCAAGGACCTGCTGCGCGCCACGCCGGCCGACGTCGAACAGTTGATCGCCAACCAGCGCGTCATCGGCGATGTACATGCACGCGTGGGCATCCCGGTGGACCTGGTCACCCGCGGCACCCGTGTGCTGAAGCAGCGCCTGTTCCAGTTGATAGGCGAGCAGGCCGGGCATGGCGAAAGCGCACACGCCGCCATCGCCAGCCTCACCGCCTCGTTCGACATCGCGTTGGAGGGTATGACACTGGCCTATTCCAATGCACGGGAACGTTCCTCGCGCACCGATGCCGCCTATCGACTGTTCTCGCTGGTGCAGAACGTCGGCACCGAGCGCGAACGCCAGCGTGCCCTGTTGCTGGACTGGGAAAACACCCTCCTCTACGCCTTGGCGGCACAGGGCGATCTTGGCAGCTTCCAGACCCTGGCACGTTCGGAGTTCGGTCTTTGGTTCAACCACAAAGGCATTCCGAGTTTTGGCGAGAGCTCCGAAACCCGCCAGATCAGCGGTTTGATCCAGGACGTCGACCAGTTGCTGCAGCACACCCTGCAGCAGGACAGCAACCCGGCCGCGCGTTCGGCGCAGCTGCAGGACGTGCGCTCCAAGGTCAGCCAGATCCGCACTTTGCTCGGCATGTTGTTCGAGCGCATCGGCGAACTGGATGCCGGCTGCGATGCCTTGACCAACCTGCTCAACCGTCGCTTCCTGCCTACCGTGCTGCGCCGCGAAATCGAGCTTGCGGAAAAGTCCGGTGACAGCTTCGCCGTGCTGCTGCTGGACCTGGATCACTTCAAGGCCATCAACGACGAGCACGGCCACGAAGCCGGAGATCGCGCCTTGCAACACGTTGCCGGCATCCTCAGCCAGTTCACCCGTGGCAGCGACTACGTGTTCCGCTACGGCGGCGAAGAATTCGTCGTGGTGCTGGTGGCGGTGGAAGAACGCCAGGCCATGGTGATCGCCGAAGGCCTGTGCCGGCGCTTGGTCGATACCCCGGTCACTCTTGCAGATGGCAAGCTCCTGCCGATCAGCGCCAGCATCGGCGTAGCCCTGTATGACGGCCACCCGGACTACGAGCGGGTGATGGCACGAGCCGATGCCGCCATGTACCAAGCCAAGAAGCAGGGCCGCAATCGCGTGGTACTAGGCAGCGACGCATTGCCGACTGCACCGGGCCGCAACGCCTTGCGCCGCGACTGAGCAGCACCGGCCACCAACCGATAGCACATGCCGCAGCGGCTGCGACGGCATAGGCTGCAAGCGGGTGCACCCGGTCACCCGTCTTCGGAACCCTGCCATGCCCATCATCCGCGCCTTGCTCATCCTGCTGTGCAGTGCCCTGCCCGCGCTGGATGCCAGCGCCCGCGAGGTCCCGCAGCCGGCCGAGCATGTGCAGGCCGATGGTCCCTATGTATTCCGCGACGGCAAGCGACTGCAGGCGCAATGGATCTGTGACGACAGAGTAGTTTCGCGGAAGTTGAAAGCAAGGCGCGATATCGCCCCTGTCATCGCAGCAGAGTGCGGCTACCCGCACTCGTTGCACATGGCTCCACTCGCCACGCCGGCTAGTGCAGTACTGCCCGCGGTGCCGCGCATCGTTGCCGTCTCCGATATCCATGGCCAGTACGATCTGCTGCGCCGCTTGCTGCGCGCCAATGGCGTGATCGACAGCGACGACAACTGGGCACTGGCAACGGACACGCTGGTCATCGCCGGCGACGTGTTCGACCGTGGCCCCCAGGTCACCGAGGCCTTCTGGCTGCTCTACAGCCTGCAACAGCAGGCCGCACAGGCAGGTGGAGCGATCCACTTCGTGCTCGGCAACCACGAAACCATGGTGTTGTACGACGACCTGCGCTACGTCAATCCCAAATACCTGCGCAGCGCCCAGTTGCTTGGCCGCAGCTACCCGCAGCTGTACGGCGCCGATTCGGTGATCGGCCAATGGCTGCGCACGCGCCCGGTACTGCTGCGCATCGGCGACACCTTGTTCCTGCATGGCGGCATCTCGCCCGATGCATTGCAACTCGCACTCGACCCGGCGACCACCAACGCCGCCTATCAGGCCTCGCTGGGCCGGCCCAAGGCCGAGGTCAAAGCCGATCCAATCACCGCACCGCTCTACGACGGCAAGACCAGCCCGGTCTGGTACCGCGGCTATTTCAACGGCCAGTTGGATACTGCAGGTGTGCAAGGCGTGCTCGACCAGCTCGGGCTCAAGCGCATCGTCGTCGGACATACCTCAATGCCACATGTCAGCAGTTTCCATGGCGATCGCATCATCGCCATCGACAGCAGCATCAAGGACGGCGAGAACGGCGAACTGCTGTTCATCGAGGATGGCAAGCTCAGTCGTGGGCTGCTGGATGGCAGTCGTGTACCGCTGGAAATTGGCCGGATGGATGGCGAAGACTAAAGCCCCTTCCCATATCAGAAATCACGGTTTATGACATTAGGTTTCATCCTAAATTCACGTAGTCATAACCTGATTTCAACGATGGTAAATGGGCAGGTTTCGCGTGGGCTGAGGGAGGCGGTCAGCGTGCAACCACATATGCGACAGGTGAAATCGCGGCGGGATCCGTCCCGACCGTGAGTGACATTTCTTTCTCCACGGAACTGGCGATGAAATCACTGACGCTGGCCACATTACTGCCACTGGTACTGCTGCCCTGCGCGGCAAACGCGCAGGACTCCGTCGCTGCGCTGCGCGCGGAGATCGCCCAGGCCCAGCAGCACCTGCAGTCGCTCAACGCGCGGCTCGACGCACTGGAACAAGGTCAGGCAAGTTCTTCTGCAAAACCTCCGCCATCAACAGCTTCGGCATCGCAGACCACGGCCGCGCCACCCACCCCTGAAACGCCCCGCAGCAACCAAACGTCGACTGCACAGACCATTATCCCCGCGCGTGATTCGGTCGCTGACCCGTCCACCGCAGCCTCGCGCCCAGACAACGCGCCCTCGCCCAACGACCCTGAGCTGAAGGGTTTCATCGCCATCCCCGGCACCGATACCATGATCCGGCTCGGCGGCTACGCCAAGCTCGACGCGATTGCAGACAGCCGCGCCGCCGGTGATACCGAGCAGTTCATTCCTTCATCGATTCCTGTGGACAGCCCGCACCGCGATGTCTCGCACTTCGGCACGCATGCCAAGCAGACCCGCTTCAGTTTCGAGGCACGGCGCCCAACCACACACGGCAAGCTGCGCTTCTACCTGGAGAACGACTTCTTCGGCAGCAGTGACAGTTACGAGTTTCGCCTGCGCCATGCCTACGGCCAGTTGGGCAATACCTACGCTGGCTACGGTTACTCCACCTTCATGGATGCCGACTCGCTGCCGGACACGCTGGACTTTGCCGGGCCAGGCGCGGCCGGTTATCTATTGGTCGCAGGCATCCACCACAGCTTTTCGCTGGGCAAGGGCAACAGCTTGACCCTGGCTGCGGAAGACCCGGATTCGCAGCTCGCCAATACCGGCGACAGCGACAGCAGTACTGAACACCTGCCCGACATCAGCCTGATTGCCCGCATGGAGCGCGACTGGGGCCATCTGCAGCTCGGCGCAGTCCTGCGCAGCCTCGGCTACGACGGTGATGGCCGCAGTGACCGCACGTTCGGCGGCGGCCTGCAGCTGAGTGGGTCCTATGCCGTAGCCGAACGCGACCTGCTGCTGTTCGGCCTGATCGGCGGCAAGGGCATCAGCCGCTATACCGCTGACCTGACCGGCTCCAACCTGGATGCCGCCATCGATTCCGAAGGCCGCCTCAAGGCGCTTCCGCTGCGCGGCGGCTTCTTCGGCTACACCCACTACTGGTCAGACCTGTGGCGCTCCAACCTGATCTACGGACAACTGCAGATAGACAGCGCAGATGCACTGAACAGGGATGCGTTCCGTCGCAGCCGCTACGCCGCACTGAATCTACTGTGGAGCCCGGCACCATCCTGGACCATGGGCATGGAACTGCTCTACGGCCAGCAGCAACTACAGAACGGCCGCGATGCTGACACCCTGCGCCTGCAGGGCAGCCTGCAATACAACTTCATCAAGTAACAGGCAGCCGACGCCAGCACAAACCTACGTGCAGCTCGCCACCCAACGATTCACGTAATGCCCTTCTCATCGAATCACCCGGCGAACCCGGCGAAAGGAGATTGTCATGGCAGGTCAGAAGAAAATCGGGGTCGTTGGCGCGACCTTCCTGGTGGCAGGCAACATGATGGGCTCAGGTGTATTCCTGCTGCCCTCCAGCCTGGCCAAGATCGGCACTGCCTCGATCTGGGGCTGGCTGGTGACCACGGCAGGTGCATTGTTGCTGGCCTTCGTATTCGCCAAGCTCGGCAAGTTGGCACCCAAAGCGGGCGGTCCTTACGCCTATGCACGTGACTGGTTCGGCCCTTACATGGGCTTCCAGACCAATACCATCTACTGGTTCGCCAACTGGATCGGCAACGTCGCCATCCCGATCGCAGCGGTGGGCTACTTCAGCTACTTCTTCCCGATCCTGTCCGACCCGGTACCGCGCTGCATCGCGGTGCTGTTGCTGGTGTGGGCCTTGAGCTTCGCCAATGTGATCGGCCCCTCCTTCGTCAGCCGCGTGCAGACGGTGACCACCAGCTTCGCACTGGTGCCAATCCTGGGCATCGCCATCTTCGGCTGGTTCTACTTCGACCCCACCATCTTCAAGGGGGCGTACAACGTCTCCGGCCAATCCAACTTCGGTGCGGTATCCAGCGCGGCAGCGCTGACCTTGTGGGCCTTCATCGGCGTGGAGTCGGCATCGGTCACCGCCGGCGTGGTCGAGAACCCGGAGAAGAATGTTGCCCGCGCCACCCTGGCCGGTGTGTTCCTGGCAGCCATCGCCTATATCGCCAGTTCGTCGGTGATCATGGGCATGGTGCCCAATGCCGACCTGCAGGTCTCTGACGCACCGTTCGCGTTGGCGGCGGCAACCGCGGTTGGCGGCTGGGGCGGAGCCCTGGTCAGCCTGTGTGCTTTCGTCGGTGCGGCTGGTTCTTTGGGCGGCTGGATCCTGCTGACCGCGCAGAGCGCCAAGGCCGCCTCGGACGATGGCCTGTTCCCCAGCGTTTTCAGCAAGATCAACAAGGACGAGGTACCCGTCAGAGGCGTGCTCATCGTCGCCGTGTTGATGACGCTGGCCGTACTGATCACCTCCACTTCGGAAACCGCATCCGCGCAGTTCGACGTGATCACCTCGGCGGCAGTGGTGCTGACCCTGCTGCCGTATATCTACTCCTGCGTGGCCTGCTACTTCGTGGTGGAACGCTCGCACACCCTGGTCCATACCGGCGCATTCTGGTTCCTGACCAGCATCACCGTCGTTTACTGCCTGTGGGCTATCTATGGCTCGTCCGGCAGCATCGTCCAGTACGCCTTCCTGTTCGTACTGTTCATCACCGTGTTCTACCCGTTCTTCAGCGATGAGCGCCGCAAGCAGCGCCTGGCCAAATTCACTCCGAATGGCACCGCCCGTGCCAGCACGAACTGATCCCCCGCTCGGTAGATAGGAACAAAACCATGTACTACAAATCACTCGACTACCCGATCGTCATAATCGATGCCGACTACGAATCACCGCGTATCGCCGGCATCCTCATCCGCGCTCTGGCCGAGGAGCTGCGCAAGAGCGATCAGCGCGTGCTCTCCGGCCTGAACCTGGACGACGCCCGCGCCGGTGCCCGCACCTATGTGGCCGCTTCGGCGGTGCTGATCTCCATCGACGGCACCGAGGACGATGACGACCAGTTCCAGCGCCTGCTTGCCTTCCTGCGCGAGCAGAGCCAGCGCCGCGCCGATTTACCGGTATTCCTCTACGGCGAACGCCGCACCATCGAAAAAATACCGAGCAAGCTGCTCAAGTTCGTGCACGGCTACATCTTCCTGTTCGAGGACACCAAGAGTTTCATCGCCCGGCAGGTGATGCGCGCCGCCGACGACTACATGGCCAAGCTGCTGCCACCGTTCTTCAAGGCGCTTATCCATCATTCGGCCCAATCCAACTACTCCTGGCACACGCCGGGCCATGCCGGCGGTGTCGCCTTCACCAAGTCGCCAGTTGGCCGTGCACTGCATCAGTTCTACGGCGAAAACACTTTGCGCAGCGATCTGTCGATTTCGGTGCCGGAGCTGGGCTCGCTGCTCGACCACACTGGTCCGATCCGTGACGCCGAAGCCGAGGCCGCGCGCAACTTCGGCGCCGACCATACGTTCTTCGTCACCAATGGCACCTCGACTGCCAACAAGATCGTCTGGCATGGCACGGTTGCGCGTGGCGACATCGTGTTCGTCGACCGCAACTGTCACAAATCGCTGCTGCACTCGCTGATCATGACTGGTGGCATCCCGGTGTACTTCACCCCCAGCCGCAACGCCCACGGCATCATCGGCCCGATCAGCCTGGACCAGTTCTCCGGCGAAGCGCTGCAGAAAATGATCCAGGCCAATCCCTTGGCCAGCAAGGCGGCCAAGCCCGGCGCCAAACCGCGCATCGCGGTGGTCACCAACTCAACTTATGACGGGCTCTGTTACAACGCCGAGACGATTGCCGACAAGCTCGGCTCAGCGGTGGACTTCCTGCACTTCGATGAAGCCTGGTACGCCTATGCCGCGTTCCATCCCTTCTACGAAAATCACTACGGCATGGCAAAGGGCAAGCCACGCGAACAGGATGCGATCATCTTCACCACCCATTCCACGCACAAGTTGCTGGCTGCGTTCTCGCAGGCATCGATGATCCATGTGCGCAATGCGGCAACCCGCGAACTGGATGCGGAGCGCTTCAACGAATCTTTCATGATGCACACCTCCACCAGTCCGCACTACGGCATCATCGCCTCCTGCGACGTGGCCTCCAAGATGATGGAAGGTGACGCGGGTAAGTCGCTGGTGCAGGAAATGCACGATGAAGCCGTCGCCTTCCGCCGCGCGATGCTGCACGTCAGCGAGGATCTTGGCCGCGACGACTGGTGGTTCAAGGTCTGGCAACCCGATGGCGTCGAGCGCACCCTGGCCAAGGGCGACAGTTCCAAGCCGATGGTCACCTCGCATCCGGACTGGTATCTGCGCCCGGATGCGCGCTGGCACGGCTTCGACAACCTCGCCGACGACTATGTACTGATCGATCCGATCAAGGTCACCTTGCTGACGCCCGGCCTGTCGATGGATGGCGAGATGGGCAAGCTCGGCATACCGGCAGCGATACTGAGCAAGTTCCTGTGGTCGCGCGGCATCACCGTGGAGAAGACCAATCTGTACTCGGTGTTGTTCCTGTTCTCGATGGGCATCACCAAGGGCAAGTGGAGCACCTTGGTCACCGAGCTGCTGGCATTCAAGGACCTGTACGACAGCAACGCACCGCTGAGCCAGTCGCTGCCGAGCCTGCTCGAAGACAATGGTGCCGCCTACGCTGGTTGGGGACTGCGCGACCTGTGTACGGCCCTGCACGAGTTCAACCGCGAGTTCCGCGTTGCCGAGGTGATGCGCGAGATGTATGTGGAGTTGCCGGAGCCGGTCATCACGCCGGCCGAAGCCTACAACCACCTTGTGCGTGGCGAGATCGAGCGTGTCGATATCGACCAGCTCAGCGGCCGCGTCGCCGGCACCATGCTGGTGCCCTACCCGCCGGGCATCCCGACCATCATGCCGGGCGAACGTTTTGGCGCCAGCGATGAACCGATCATCCAGTCGCTGCGCATCGCCCGCGAGCAGAACGCACGCTTCCCGGGGTTCGAGTCGGATGTGCATGGGTTGATCATCGACAACAGTGGGGAGAAGCCGAGTTATCGGGTGGAGGTTTTGAAGATTTGAGCTAGAGGAAAGACACGGCGCTGGCTGTTCCTTCTCTCGCTTGCGGGCGAAGGTGGCCCGCAGGGACGGATGAGGGGAGCCTTTGGGCTTTGGGCTTTGGGCTTTGGGCTTTGGGCTTTGGCTCTGGCTCTGGCTCTGGCTCCGCTCAGATCAAAATCTGCCCCACTTGCTTTCAAAGCGCCCTCACCCCAACCCCTCTCCCGTAAACGGGAGAGGGGCTTTTAAAGCCTGGCTTTTCTTACATGGCTATCGGGCCCAGAACAACCAAATGACCAGCACCCGCCAGGAACAACGCGTTTTGCAACTGTCCATCGCAGCGACCGTACTGGTGGCTGCGATCGGCTTCTTTGGCGGCATGCTTGCCCGCTCGCAAGCAATCCTGTTCGATGGCATCTACAGCCTGGTGGATGTGGCACTGACGCTGGTAGCGCTGTCAGTACTGCGTTTGATGGCCCGTGAACAGAGCCCACGCTTTCAATACGGCTTCTGGCATCTGGAACCAATGGTAGAAGCGCTGGGCGGTGCAATCCTCAGCCTGGCCTGCATCTATGCACTGGCCAATGCAGTGATCGGCTTCAGCGACGGCGGCCACGAAACACGCGTGGGCCCAGGTCTGCTCTGGGCCGGTTTGCTGGCGGTAGTGGATCTGGCAATGGCAGTGTGGATCAGCCGTCACGCACGGCGACTGCAGTCCGGCCTGCTGCGCCTGGATGCGCGCGCATGGCTGCTTACCGGCCTGATGAGCCTGGCCGTGGTGCTGTCCTTCGTCATCGCACTGGCGTTGCGCGGTGGTGCCCACGAGCACTGGATTCCCTACCTCGACCCTTTGGTACTCGCCTGTATCGCCTTGGCGACGCTACCGGTGCCGCTGCTTGGAGCATGGAAAGCTGCGCGCGAAGTCCTGCAGGTAGCGCCAAGCGAACTGGATCAACTCGTGCAGCAGGTAATGCAGCAGTTCGTCGACAAACATCAGTTCGAAGGTTTCACCAGCCATGTCGCCAAAATCGGGCGCATGCAATTCGTTGAGATCCATATCCTGACCAGACCCGATACCCAGCTTGGCAGCATCGGCGATGTCGACCGCCTGCGCGATGAGATCGCATCGCAACTGGACGCACGCTCGGGCCGCTTCTGGCTGACCATCGACTTTACCTCCGACCCGGCCTGGACATGAGCTCAGCAACCCCCAGGAAGATGGGCCTGACCATGGCGACCATGCTGGTTGCCGGCAACATGATCGGCACCGGCGTGTTCCTGTTGCCTGCCAACCTGGCCACGGTTGGCAGCATCTCCTCGATTGGCTGGTTGATCGCCACTGCCGGCGCCATCGCCTTGGGCTTGGTGTTCGCTCGTCTGTCACAACTCGATCCGCAGCCCGGCGGGCCGTATGCCTACGCCCGCGATGCCTTCGGCAACTACATCGGCTTCGTCAGCAACTACGCCTATTGGTTTGGCAACTGGATCGGCAACGTCGCCATCGCCCTGGTGGTCACCGGCTACCTGAGCCATCTATGGCCATGGCTGCAGGACGTCTACCCGCGATTGGGCTTCACCCTTGCGGTGATCTGGCTGCTGAGCCTGGCCAATGCACGCGGTGCGCGCTGGATCGGTGCGCTGGAGACCGGCACTCTTCTGCTGGCGTTGATCCCGATTCTGGGTATCGCCATCTTTGGTTGGTGGTGGTTCGATCCAGCATTGTTCAGCGCTGGCTGGAACGTCAGCGGCATGGACGACAGTGCAGCCATCTCGCGCAGCGCCTCCATCGCACTGTGGGCCTTCATGGGCGTGGAGAGCGCAGCGGTATCGGCCGATGTGATCGACAACCCCAAACGCAACATCCCACTCGCAACCCTGCTGGGACTGGCACTGGCGGCAGTCATCTACATCAGCTGCTCGCTGGTGATCATGGGCATGGTGCCGATGGCACAGTTGCGCGACTCCTCAGCACCATTCGCCGATGTCGCACAACTGATGATCGGCCCCTGGGGTGTACTGGTGATCGCGCTGTGCGCGATTCTCAAATCAGCCGGCGCACTGGGCGGCTGGATGCTGCTGGTCGGGCAATCGGCCAAGGCGGCAGCCGAGGATGGTCTGTTTCCGCGGGTGTTCTGCCGGCTCAACAAGCACGGCATGCCGGGTACCGGCCTGATGATCGTGGCAATGCTGATGAGCGCGCTGCTGCTGGTGACTTCCTCACCTACCCTCGCCCGCCAGTTCGACCAGCTGACCAATATCGCGGTACTTCTGACCATCATTCCCTACCTGTTCTCTGCCGGCGCGCTTGTCTGCACCACACTGGAGCGCGGCGAACAGGGTTGGATGCGTGCTGCCTGCCTGTTCACCGCTGCCGCGGCGATCGCCTATTGCCTGTATGCACTGCTCGGTGCGGATGCCCAACTGCTTGCCTACGCAACGGTCGCCGTACTGTTCAGCGCGGCGCTGTATCCCTTCTTCCGCCAACGAATGCTGGAGACCGGCAAGGACCGTTAGCGCGGGCGCGCATAGTCCCCCAGCGATCTGACGAATGCGCCAATGAAGTGGACATTCGTTGCCAATCGCGAGCATTAGCACCTGCTGCTGCCCAGGAATGGCAAGCAGAAAACCCAGCCGTGGCCAGCCTGGCTGCAGCCAGCTTCCAATCTAGGCCACTGTCAAATGCGCGGATAACCAATGCTGGCCGGTAGATTCTGCGGCCGCACACCAGTGCCGCTGACAAACGTATGCCTGACAACCGCGGACGCGAAGATCTGTATCCGACAATTACATTTGATCCATATCCGCACAAGATTGGCCGCTGGCCACGGACTTGGATAAGTCGCGCAAAGCAACAACGCCTGCGCAGCAAACACAGGTTCATTTCGCTACCAGCGCATCGCACTACATCGACGCCAATGCCGTGATGCTTCATGAAAATCAAACAGCTACGCAAAACCACTGCTATTGCCCGCATCTGATGGAATGTTCAATTCCATACATCTCGCGCCAACGTGTTGACACCGACGGCACGACTTGAACATCTTCGCTCCCGCAGAACGTTGCAGTCATCGGTCAATGTTCGTGGAGCAGGCTCAGCATGAAATGTAGCGCGGCATCGGCATCCAGCATGTCTTTTGCCGCCATCCAGCAGGCAACGCATTGGACGACGCAGTCCGCTGCGCGCGAGTTCCACTTGCCTGGCTACGTCACCGCATAGCAGTTCTTTACCCCATGGATTCCATTTGCCCTCCGGCGCGTTCACACACGGGCTGGATGCGAGTGGGCGACGCCGTGGCAGCGCAAGCAGCACGACGCACGGTTCGCTGTACACACCACCGGCTCCGCCGGTCCCGCACCACCACCAAAGGAGAGGAACGCATGAGGAAATCACTTGGCTCCACCTTCCAACCGGCCGGTTGCAGTATCCGATGCAGCCGCTTGTCATTGGCACTGCTCTCAGCGCTGGCCGCTGCACAACCAGCACTTGCCGATGACACGGCAGCCGCTGCGGACCCGGCCACCAAGGATCTGGATACGGTCATGGTCAGATCCACGCACCAGGTCAAGCCGCTGCAAAGCACCCCGATTTCGATCAGCGTGGTCACCACCGAACAGCTCGACCGCACCAACATGAGCAGCATTTCCGACCTGCAATACCTCGCCCCGGGCGTATCTTTCTCCGCGGGCGCTGCTACCGCCAATGGCGGTGGCTTCCAGGTTCGCGGCATTGGCACCCAAGCCTTCAGCGTAGCCTCCGAACAGACCGTGGGAACCGTGATTGATGATGTGGTCATCAGCATCCCCCGTGACCCCGGCGTAGCTGGTTTCAGTGATATCGAGCACATCGAAGTACTGCGGGGTCCCCAGGGCACCTTGTTCGGCAAGAATGCGTCGGCTGGTGTAGTCAACATCAGCACGCAGAATCCTGAGATCAGCAGCAACAGTTCGAACCTCTCACTGTCGCTGGGCGAGCGCAATGAACATGTTGCACGATTCTCCAGCAACCTGGTGGCCAGCGACAACGCTGCTTTGCGCCTGTCGGCCTATTACAAGGATCAGGACGGTGCGATCCCGAACGCGTCCCACGATTGGAACATTGGTGACCACACCGCCCGCGGCGTCCGCGGCAAATGGCTATGGAAACCAACGGAGAATCTCGACCTGTTGGTATCGGCCGAGCGCCAGACCCTATTCAACCGCGCCGTTGCCATTCCCTACTCGTTTGGTACTGACGCCGGTTTCAACGCCACCCTTGCCGGCCTGGGAAAGGTAGGCGGGGACAACTTCCGCAGCTATGCCGACGCCGACTCATCTGCATTCCAGGGAGTTACCGGCTTCTCCGGAAAGGCCGACCTCAAGCTCGCCAATGGTGCCCAGCTCACCTCGATCACGGCGTATCGCGGTGCACGTGTGCATCAGATGCATGATATCGACCAGACACCGGCCGACTTCCTCAACTACAACCTGACCACGATCCGCGCCCATCAGCTCAGTCAGGAGTTCCGTCTGGCCGACAACGCGTTCGATGAACGGCTTGACTACGTACTGGGTGCCTACTATGTCAACGTAGCCAGCACCTACGAATACTTTGCATACGGCGGCTTCAGCTACACCCCAAGGGACCCGGACGTCTACATGTCGTTGAACGGCCCGAAACAGCATGTCGATGCCGATACCAAGAGTCACGCCTTCTACGCCAATGCCAACTACCAGTTCAGTGATCACTGGTCCGCCAGCGCTGGCCTGCGCTACACCCATGACAAGGTGATCGCTGGCATGACACCTATCACGGTGCCGTTTGTGGACGGAAAGCCGGTTCTTCCGATGAACTCGGTCAAGACCTCCAGCGCCCAGATTAGCAAGGACAATGTCTCAGGCAAGGTAGCAGTTCAGTTTCAGCAAACACCAACGTTGATGTGGTACGCAAATGCCGGCACCGGCTACAAGGGTCCGACGGTGGATCCCACCAACACCGGTTCTGATCGAATCCAGCCGGAGAAGTCCACGGCCTATGAGCTCGGCATGAAATCGCAGTTCTTCGATCGCAGTCTGACCGTGAACGCCAGTCTGTACCGCGCCGACTTCAAGGACTTCCAGGCACAGGTATATGTACCTGAGAACAATGGTTTCGCGATGGCCAATGCCGGAAAGATGCGCACCCAAGGCATGGAAATGGAAGTCAACTGGCGGCCAACCGCTGATTTCACGCTGATTGCAAATGGCGCGATCACCGATGCCAAATTCCTCGACTATTTTGGCCGCTGCAATCCGGACAGCGAAGCAAAATGCCAGGTCATCGACGGCGTACTGCAGGGCGATCTCTCCGGCTTCGTACCGACCTTCGTATCCAAGTACAGCTACTCACTCAGCGGCGTCTACTATCGCTCCATCGGCAACGGCCTGGTCTTCAACGCGAGCGGTGGCTGGACGCACAAGAGCCCGTTCTACAATGCGGTCGCACAAGCACGTACCAAGTCCGATGGCTACGGTCTTGCAAATCTTTCCATCGGCATTGGTGCCGAAGATGGACGTTGGGACGTATCCGTGTACGCACGCAATCTGCTCAATGAGCACTATCGCAGCTTTATTGGCTTCAACCTTGTCAACAAAGGGGGAGCGATGCAGTACTTGTCACCAGACAGCTTCCGTACCGTTGGCGTGACCTTCAGCTTGAAGTTCTAACCGGCATAGAGTTGTTCCGGATCGCAACGCAGGCGCCGCCCTCTCATTGGCGGCAATCACGCCACCAGTGCGCCTCCGTTGCGGTGCGATCACTTGTTTGCAACCGACCATATCGAAACTCGCGGCATCACAGGCCGGTGTAACTCCCACTCTCGGCTGAAGCCGCTTGCATGCACTACGAATGCACCTGCGCCACCAGCTGTCCGAGATGGCAAAGCTACAGCGCAGCCATCAGCGCATCGTTCTTCCGCAACCCGCCAAAACACAGCAGCCATCTCTGGCAGAAGCCGGCACCACAGATCCAGCCACTGGGATCTCGCTACTACCGACAGCAGGCCCTTGCACAAAAGTCTTCTGAAGTGTGGAGAAGCAACCGCGCCCAGCGCAACTTATTGACCAACCTCCTCACTTACCAAACCAACAGACCTGCATTCAAGCATCCTGCGCAAACAGGTTTTGCCAACGCAGCAAACAGCGCTGAAACCCGTTCCAGGATAAGCGCAATACGTGCACATTCGCGCCCTCCCATTCGATGAAAATCAATCAACTATGCAGTTCGATCGCAACTGAAACTTCGCGATTGAATGTACCAACTCGCGCATCTCGCACCAAACTATTGACGCCGACATTGGCGATTGAACATCGTCGCTCCCGCAAAACGTGATTGTCATTGGTCAACGTGCGTGGAGTACCCCCGAAATGGAAAGTTGCAAAGCATCAAGACGGCGAACGGCAGCCATCAATACTCCGTTGAGTGCTGCAACTGGGCACGGGGCGCGTTCTGCGCGGCCGGGCAATTCATCCGGGCGATACCGCATTGAAGACTTGGTCGCCATACAGATTAACTGGATGCTGCCAAACCAATGGCGGCCATCCATTCTGACCAGCACACGGTGGCAACAACGGCGTCGCTGCCACATTCACTTGTCCAAGAGCGCATCTCTCTGATGCAGCGCTTGCGACGGACATCGCTGGCGGCGGCCAAGCGCAGGAGCTACTACGCCATCGCGTAGCAGCCTCCTCTTCACCGTGCATTGAAACTCCTCAAGCAGTCTCGGCACTGGACAGGAGGGCAGCGTCTGCACGCCATGCACCCCACGTCTGAGTCGCCGTATTGAGCACTGCCCGGCAGATTCCTCTTCGCTGAAAGCCACCCACAGGCGCAGCACCAGAACCAACATATCCGTGTACAAACCCGCCGGTTTCACCGGCCCGTATCATCACCATCGGAGAGAAATGCATGATGAGATCCATCCCCCACCAACGCCGCCGCTCCGCAAGCGGCATGCGTC
Source organism: Stenotrophomonas sp. STEN020 (assembly GCF_056760195.1). Lineage (NCBI taxonomy): Bacteria > Pseudomonadati > Pseudomonadota > Gammaproteobacteria > Lysobacterales > Lysobacteraceae > Stenotrophomonas > Stenotrophomonas sp. STEN020. The sequence goes on along the minus strand of NZ_JBRREI010000049.1, from coordinate 5,307 downwards.
GCAAAAGTCTGTCACTAGCTCTTCTTTCAGCATTGGCAGCTGCACAACCGGCGCTCGCTGAGGAGCCAGCTCCCGCATCACAACCGGCGACCAAGGATCTGGATACGGTAATGGTCCGCTCCACCCACCAGGTCAAACCACTGCAACGCACACCGATCTCCATCAGTGTGGCTACCGCCGAGCAGCTTGACCGCACCAACATGAGCAGCATCTCCGACCTGCAGTATCTGGCCCCGGGTGTGTCCTTTTCCGCCACGGCAGGCACTGCCAACAGCGGAGGTTTCCAGGTGCGCGGTATTGGTACCCAGGCCTACAGTGTTGCCTCGGAACAGACCGTTGGCACCGTGGTTGATGACGTCGTCATCAGCATTCCCCGTGATCCGGGCGTGGCCGGATTCAACGACATCGAACACATTGAGGTATTGCGCGGCCCGCAAGGCACCTTGTTCGGAAAGAACGCATCGGCCGGCGTGGTCAACATCAGCACGCGCAACCCCGAGATCGGCAGCAACAGCTCTTCCCTCTCGCTGTCACTGGGCGAACGTAACGAGCATGTGGCGCGCTTTTCCAGCAACCTCGGTGTCAGCGATACGTCGGCCGTACGGCTTTCCGCCTACTACAACGAGCAGGACGGTGCGATCTCGAACCCACTCCGCGACTGGAACATCGGTGACCGTAGCGGCAAGGGCGTGCGCGGGAAGTGGCTATGGACGCCAACGGAGAACCTCGACCTTCTGTTGACCGCCGAACGCCAGACCTTGTTCACCCGCAACATCGCCGTACCGTACTCGTTGGGCACCGACAGCAACTACAACGCTCTCCTCGATCGGTTCGGCAACATAGGCGGGGACAACTTCCACAGCTATGCCGACGCTGACGCCGGAGCATTCCAGGGCGTCACCGGGTTCTCCGGGAAAGCCGACCTCAGACTCGCCAATGGCGCCCAGTTCACCTCGATCACGGCCTACCGTGGCGCCCGGACCTATCAGATGCAGGATATGGACCAGTCGCTGGCCGATTTCCTGAACTACAACCTGACAACCATCCGTTCCCATCAGATCAGTCAGGAATTTCGCCTCGCCGACAATGTACTCGATGAGCGGCTGAGCTACGTACTGGGTGCCTACTACGTGAACGTAGCCAGCACCTACGAGTACTTCGCCTACGGCGGCTTCAGCTATGACGTCACCCCGCCGGGCTTCTTCCTTTCACTGAACGGCCCGAAACAGCATGTGGACGCAGATACCAAGAGCCACGCTTTCTATGCCAATGCAAGCTACCAACTGAGCGATCGCTGGTCCGGTAGTGGCGGCGTGCGCTACACCCATGACAAGGTTATCGCCGGCATGACACCGATCGAGGTTCCGTTCGTCGATGGAAAGCCGGTGCTTCCTTTGAACACGGTCCTGGCCTCCTCAGCCCAGATCAGCAGGGACAACATTTCCGGAAAAGTCGCTGTGCAGTTCCAACAAACGCCGACATTGATGTGGTACGCAAATGCGGGCACCGGCTACAAGGGCCCGACCATAGACCCCACCAACACCGGCTCCGCACGCATCCAGCCAGAAAAATCCACTGCCTACGAACTCGGCGTGAAGTCGCAGTTTCTCGATCGCAGCCTGACCATGAACGCCAGCCTGTACCGCTCCGACTTCAAGGGCTTCCAGGCACAGGTATATGTACCGCAAACCAACGGCTTTGAAATGGCCAATGCGGGAAAGATGCGCACCCAAGGCATGGAACTGGAGATCAATTGGCGGCCTACCGCTGATTTCACCCTTATAGCCAACGGCGCCATCACGGATGCGGAGTTCCTCGACTACTACGGCCGTTGCAGCCTGGACATCGATGCACAGTGCCAGGTGATAGACGGCATCCTGCAGGGTGACCTGTCTGGTTACGAGCCTACGTTCGTCTCCAAGTACAGCTATTCACTCAATGGCGTTTACTATCGCTCCCTTGGCAATGGACTGGCGGTGAATGCAAGCGCTGGCTGGAGCTATAAAAGCTCCTTCTACAACACCGTCGCACAATCAAGCACCAAGAGCGACGGCTACGGCATTGCCAATCTTTCTGCTGGCATAGGCGCGGAGGATGGACGCTGGAACGTATCCGTGTACGCGAGGAACCTGCTCGACGAGCACTACCGCAGCTTCATTTCGTACACTCCCACCATCAACAGCGGCGGATTGATGCAGTACCTGTCACCTGACAGTTTCCGCACTGTGGGAGTAACGCTGAGCCTGAATTTCTAATCGGGCGTCGACCCGCTTTCGGAGCGCAACACAGGCGCCACTCCTCTCGTTGGCGGCGGCCACGCCACCAATGCGCCTTGGTTGCCATCCCAGCACAGCTCGCGGCGACAGCCCCCAGCCCTCGGCTCTTGCAGGCTGGTTGCAACTCGGCACGAGCACCGTGCGGCTGACAACGGGTACCGTACTGTGCCACGCCAGCGTGGCGCGCTTTGCGAAGGCCTGGCCGTCAGGGACAACTGCCCGGTTCAGCTCGATCGGACACCCGTACCCAACTTCAGTTTCGTCCTGCCAAGGCACAACGCCTACAATGGTCCTCTTTGCGGCAGCCCCCTGCCCAACCGACCAAGTGGACCCCGCGTGACCGAGAAGAAGCCCGAACACACCCCGTTGATGAAGCAGTTCTTCGCAGCCAAGTCCGAGTACCCGGACCTGCTGCTGTTCTTCCGGATGGGCGATTTCTACGAACTGTTCTATGACGACGCACGCAAGGCAGCGCGCCTGCTCGACATCACCCTGACCCAGCGTGGCAGCTCCGGTGGCGCGCCGATCCCGATGGCCGGCGTGCCAGTGCATGCCTTCGAGGGCTACCTGGCGCGGCTGGTGGCGGTCGGCGAATCAGTGGCGATCTGCGAACAGATCGGCGACCCGGCGCTGGCCAAGGGCCTGGTCGAACGCAAGGTGGTGCGCGTGGTCACCCCCGGCACCGTCACCGACGAGGCCCTGCTGGATGAACGCCGCGACACCTTGCTGATGGCGCTGTCACGCAGCAAGGCCGGATACGGCCTGGCCTGGGCCGATCTGGCCGGTGGCCGCTTCCTGGTCAATGAGGTCGACACCGACGACGCGCTGGAAGCCGAGCTGGCCCGACTGGAACCGGCCGAACTGCTGGTACCGGACGAAGATAACTGGCCCGAATTCCTGCGCCACCGAAATGGCGTGCGGCGCCGTGCGCCGTGGCTGTTTGATGCCGACAGCGGCCGCCGCCATCTGCTGAACTTCTTCAAACTGCATGACCTCAGCGGCTTCGGCATCGACGACAAGCCGCGTGCGACCGGCGCTGCTGGTGCCCTGCTCGGCTATGTCGAGGAGACCCAGAAACAACGCCTGCCGCACCTGACCTCCATCTCGATGGAGAACGCCGGCGAGGCGATCGCGATGAATGCCGCCACCCGCCGGCACCTGGAACTGGATACGCGCGTCGACGGCGACACCCGCAACACCTTGCTCGGCGTGCTCGACAGCACCGTCTCGCCAATGGGTGGGCGCCTGCTGCGACGTTGGCTGCACCGCCCGCTGCGCCTGCGCAACGTGCTGCAGCAGCGCCACCACGCGGTTGCCACACTGATTGATCGCGGCACCGATGCCGACCTGCGCGACAGCTTCCGCGCGCTTGGCGACATCGAACGCATCCTCACCCGCATGGCTCTGCGCTCGGCACGCCCACGCGACTTTTCCACCCTGCGCGACGGCCTGGGTCTGCTGCCGGCAATCACCGCGCAGCTGGATACGCTGGATTCGCCGCGCCTGCAGCAGCTGCGTGCCGAACTTGGCTCACACGATGAAAGCGCGCATCTGCTGGCCAGTGCCATCGCCGAACAGCCGCCGCTGAAGCTGTCCGACGGCGGGGTGATCGCCGAAGGCTATGACGCCGAGCTCGACGAACTGCGCCGCCTGTCCACCCATGCCGACCAGTTCCTGATCGACCTGGAAGCACGCGAGCGCCAGGCCAGCGGCATTGCCACCTTGAAGGTCGGCTACAACCGCGTGCATGGCTATTACATCGAGATCAGCAAGGGCCAGTCCGACAAGGCGCCGGTGCATTACACCCGCCGCCAGACCCTGACCAATGCCGAGCGTTACATCACCGAGGAGTTGAAGAACTTCGAGGACAAGGTGTTGTCGGCACGCGAGCGTTCGCTCAGCCGCGAGAAGCTGCTGTACGAAGGCCTGCTCGATATCGTCGGCCAGCATCTGGAGCCGCTGAAGCGCTGTGCCGGCGCCCTGAGCGAGCTGGACGTGCTGGCCGCATTCGCCGAACGTGCGCAGGCGCTGGACTGGTCGCAGCCCGAGTTGCAGGAAGAAGCCTGTCTGCGCATCGAACGCGGTCGCCATCCAGTGGTCGAAGCGGTACGCGATACCTCATTCGAGCCCAACGATCTGGACCTGCATCCGGACCGTCGCATGCTGGTCATCACCGGCCCGAACATGGGCGGTAAGTCCACCTACATGCGGCAGAACGCACTGATCGTGCTGCTCGCCCATATCGGCAGCTTCGTGCCGGCCAGCCGCGCGGTGATCGGCCCGATCGACCGCATCCTGACCCGCATCGGCGCCGGCGACGATCTGGCCAAGGGCCAATCCACCTTCATGGTGGAAATGGCCGAGACCAGCTACATCCTGCACCACGCCACCGAGCACTCGGTGGTGCTGATGGATGAAATCGGCCGCGGCACCTCGACCTATGACGGTCTTGCGCTGGCCGATGCGGTTGCGCGCCATCTGGCCTACCAGAACCGCTGCTACACGCTGTTTGCCACGCACTACTTCGAGCTGACCGCACTGGCCGACGAAAGCCATGAAGGCGGCGCCAGCGGCATCGCCAACGTGCACCTGGATGCGGTGGAGCATGGCGACACGCTGGTGTTCATGCATGCAGTGAAGGATGGCCCTGCCAACCGCAGCTTTGGTCTGCAGGTGGCGGCGCTGGCCGGCTTGCCCAAGTCCACGGTTGCACAGGCGCGACGCCGTCTGGCCGAGCTCGAGCAGCGCGGTGGTGAAACCCAGAGTGCTGCGATGGCACCGCAGGCACTGGATGCGCCGCAGCAGTTTGGTCTGTTTGCCGCACCGAGTTCGGCGGCCTTGGATGCGCTGCAGGCGATTGATCCGGACGAGCTGACGCCGAAGCAGGCGTTGGAAGCCCTATATCGAGTCAAGTCGCTGATCTGAGTGCAGCGCCCCTGTAGTGGGGGGGGGGGGGGGGGGGGGGGGGGGGGGGGGGGGGGGGGGGGGGGGGGGGGGGGGGGGGGGGGGGGGGGGGGGGGGGGGGGGGGGG
>NZ_JBRREI010000048.1:0-35939 GCF_056760195.1 Stenotrophomonas sp. STEN020 | reverse complement strand
CTCTCCGCCCCCCCCCCGCTCCGCCGCGGGTCTCGTCCCGCCGGGGGCTGGGCGGGCTCCCCCTGCCCGCGGCCGCCCCCCCCCCCCCCCCCCCCCCCACTACAGGGGCAGTGCCCAAAAAAAGCCCCGCACTTGGCGGGGCTTTTTGTCAGTTCAGTTGGCCGTGGCAGTGCTTGTACTTCTTGCCACTTCCGCAGGGACAGGGATCGTTGCGGCCGACCTTGGGCGCGTTGGCCTCGTCGATCACTTCCGCTGCTTCCTCGTCGGCGCTGTAGCCACCGTTGTCCTGGTGCTGGAACTGCGACATCTGCAGGCGTGCTTCGGCCTGCTGACGCTCCAGCTGCTCCATCGCCAGCACTTCTTCTTCGCTGCGCACACGCACGCGCGAGAGCATGGTGATCACTTCGCGCTTGACGTCCTCCAGCATTTGCGAGAACAGCTCGAAGGCTTCCTTCTTGTACTCCTGCTTGGGCTGCTTCTGCGCGTAACCACGCAGGTAGATGCCCTGGCGCAGGTAATCCATGCGTGCCAGATGCTCCTTCCAGCTCTGGTCGAGCACGGTCAGCATCACGTGCTTTTCCAGTGCGCGCATGGTCTCGGCGCCAACCGCCGCTTCCTTCTGCGCGAAGTGCTCGTCCACGCGGTCGATGACCTTCTGCGCGATCGCCTCGGCGTCGAGTTCTTCGTGCGCCTTGACCAGGCCAACCACGTCCATCTCCACGCCGAACTCGCCTTCCAGCGTGGCCTGCAGGCCCTGCAGGTCCCACTGCTCGTCCACCGAATTCGGCGGCACGAAGCGGGTCACCAGGTCATAGATCACGTCGCCGCGGATGCCGTCGATGTTTTCCTTGACCGACTCGGCGTCCAGCAGCTCATCGCGCTGGCCGTAGATCACCTTGCGCTGATCGTTGTTGACGTCGTCGAAGTCGAGCAGGTTCTTGCGGATGTCGAAGTTGTGCGCTTCAACCTTGCGCTGTGCCTTCTCGATCTGACGGCTGACCATGCGGTCTTCGATGACGTCGTCTTCCTTCATGCCCATCATGCGCATCGCCTTCTGCACCCAGTCAGAGGCGAAGATGCGCATCAGGTTGTCTTCCAGCGACAGGTAGAAACGGGACGAACCCGGGTCACCCTGACGACCCGAACGGCCGCGCAGCTGGTTGTCGATACGACGCGATTCGTGGCGCTCGGTGCCGACGATGTGCAGGCCGCCAGCAGCCTTGACCGCTTCGTGACGCTCCTGCCATGCCGCCTTCACCGCCGCCTTCTGCTCGTCGCTGATGTCTTCACCCAGCTCGTGCAGTTCGGTTTCCAGCGAGCCGCCGAGCACGATGTCGGTACCACGGCCGGCCATGTTGGTGGCAATGGTGACCGAGCCCGGACGGCCGGCGTTGGCAACGATGGTCGCTTCGCGATCATGCTGCTTGGCGTTGAGCACTTCGTGCTTCACGCCGGCCTTGCGCAGGTGCTCGGACAGCATTTCCGAGGTTTCGATCGAGGTGGTACCCACCAGCACCGGCTGGCCGCGTTTGGCGCATTCTTCAATGTCCGCCAGCACCGCGTTGAACTTGCCCTTGCGGTTGAGGAACACCTGGTCCGGGTAGTCCTTGCGCACGGTCGGCTTGTTGGTCGGGATGACCAGCACTTCCAGGCCGTAGATGCTCTGGAATTCGAACGCTTCGGTATCGGCCGTACCGGTCATGCCGGACAGCTTCTTGTACATGCGGAACAGGTTCTGGAAGGTGATGCTTGCCAGCGTCTGGTTCTCACGCTGTACCGGCACGCCTTCCTTCGCTTCCACTGCCTGGTGCAGGCCGTCGGACCAGCGACGACCGGCCAGGGTACGGCCGGTGAATTCATCGACGATGACCACTTCGCCATCGCGCACGATGTAGTCCACGTCACGCTGGTAGATGGCGTGCGCACGCAGCGCGGCGTTGAGGTGATGGACGACGGTCAGGTTCTGCGCGGCGTACAGGCCGTTGTCGTTGTCGGCGCCGATGATGCCGGCTTCGCGCAACAACTCTTCGGCGTGCTCCATGCCGGCTTCGGACAGGAATACCTGCTTGCCCTTCTCGTCGACCCAGTAGTCGCCCTCGCCTTCTTCGGTTTCCTGCTTGATCAGGCCCGGCACCACGCGGTTGACGCGGATGTACAGCTCGGGGGAATCGTCGGCCGGACCGGAGATGATCAGCGGGGTACGCGCCTCATCGATCAGGATGGAGTCGACTTCGTCGACGATGGCGTAATGCAGGCCGCGCTGGTAACGGTCGGCGCGGGTCAGCGCCATGTTGTCACGCAGGTAGTCGAAGCCGAATTCGTTGTTGGTGCCGTAAGTGATGTCGCTGCCGTAGGCCTCGCGCTTGTCGCTGTGCGGCATGCCCGGGTAGACCACGCCGACACTCATGCCCAGCCAGTTGTACAGCTTGCCCATCTGCGCCGAGTCGCGGCGGGCCAGATAGTCATTGACCGTGACTACGTGCACGCCCTTGCCTTCCAGCGCGTTGAGGTAGACCGGCAGCGTTGCCACCAGTGTCTTGCCTTCACCGGTGCGCATTTCGGCGATCTTGCCCAGATGCAGCACCATGCCGCCGATCAGCTGCACGTCGTAGTGGCGCATGCCCAGCACGCGCAGGGAGGCTTCGCGGCAGACCGCAAAGGCTTCCGGCAACACCTTGTCCAAGGCTTCGCCAGCGGCGATGCGCTCACGGAACTCGGGGGTCTTGGCCTTCAGCTGGTCATCGGAGAGCTTCTGCATCTCCGGTTCCAAGGCATTGATCTTGGCGACGATACGGTTGAGCTGGCGAAGCTGGCGCTCGTTACGGCTGCCAAAAACGCGGGTAAGCAGGCTGTTGATCATTGAAGGAACCGGTTTGAATGAAATGCCGTGCGACCTGGCTCACCCCCTGGGTTCACCGGTCACAAACGAAACAGGGCGCAATGCGCCCTGTCGATGGCAACGCCTATTGTAGCTTGGGGCGGACGCTTGGGTTTCAAGCACCCCCCAAACAAGTCAGCCTGAGCTGACCTGCTGCCCATCAGCCACGGCTGAGCCGGCCGACCGGCGTATTGCCACCCTCGCCGAGGAATTTGCGCGGGTTCATCACCACGCCGTTCTGCCAGACCTCGAAATGCACGTGGGCGCCGGTGGAACGGCCAGTGGAGCCAGCCTTGGCCACTTCCTGCCCGGCCCGCACCAGCCCACCTTCACGCACGGTCAGGCGCGAATTGTGCGCGTACAGGGTCTTGTAGCCGTTGCCATGGTCGATTTCGACCACATTGCCGTAACCGCCCTTCACCCCGGAAAAGCTGACCACACCGTCGGCCACGGCCAGTACCGGGTCACCGACACGGGCGTGGAAGTCCATGCCCTTGTGGTTGCCAACACCGCGACCGAACGGGTCAGCGCGGCCACCAAAGCTGGAAGTGACGTAGGTGTTGCGGATCGGCATGCGCGAAGGCACGGCATTTTGTTCGAGCTGGTGGTCGAACAGCAGCGATTCCATCACCGACAACTGCTTGCCTGAAGCAGCGAAGCGCTGCTCCAGCACCTGTAAGTCGGTGTTTACCGCGCTGACCGGGATGTCCTGGGTCGGGCCGGGTTCGCCTTCACCCATACCCGGGGTTTCCTGGAAGTCGAACTCGCCGTCTTCCAGCTTGCCCATCTGCGTCAGGCGCTCACCCAGGGCGTTGAGCCGGGTGGCCTGCGCCTGCAGCTCGCCGAGGCGGGCGGCCAGCGCGTTGACCTGGGTCTGCGCGTCGGCGCGGACCTTGGCCAGCTCCTGCTCCTGATGGTCAACCTTGGATTGCAACGCCGCGTCGCCGGCCATGCCGATGGCGAAGCTCAGGGCCACACCCATCAGGCAGCCAAGGCCAAGTACGCTACCCAACAGGGCTTGAGGACGATCCTCGAAGAACATCTGAACACGCGACAAGGGCGTCTTAGCCTTCTGTTCACGCGTTTTGATTACGATCTTTTTAAATGTCATTGAAGAATTCTTATGTCAGAGCCGAAATCCAGTGTTCGTTCCCGTTCCGCGCCCAAACAGGCGCTGGAAGCGGCGATGGCGGACAAAGCAGGTAATCCGCTGCGCCGGGCCCTGTGGCTCGATGCGATGGACCGGCAATTGCGCCCCCATTTGCCGCCGGCGCTGGCTAACCGTTGCCGGTTGGCCAATGTGGACGGCGAACACCTCGTTTTTCTCGTCGAATCGCCGGTGTGGCACGCCAAAGTAAGGCTTGCCGAAGACCAGCTGCTCGACGCGGCCCGATCCATCGGGCTGAAGGCCACCCGGGTGACCGTCAAAACTGCGACCGCGTCTGCGCACTCCCCAGTGCGTAACGATCAACGCAGCACAGCAGTAAGCGAAACCACGCACAAAGGACTGCGCGACGCGTTGGCTGCCCTGCAGGATGTGAAATCAACAAAGTCCTGAAGGGCCACCGGGAGCCTGATCGGCCCCGGTCTCCACCCGACCGTCCTACGGACCGGATTGGAGCCAGCAGGAATCCTAGCCGCGGAATGCAGCGAAGGAGTTAGTCTTTTGTTAATTAAAAGTTAAATTCAGACTGAAAGCCTGATCGGGTTCACACAACGACCACAAATGGGAATAGTCGTGCTGTGTGAAGGCCGTGTCTCTTACGACCTCACCGCTATTTAACTTAGGCGTAGGCCGGGATGCCGTACAGCACCGGATCGGCGGCTACTGGAGAGTCGTAGCTGGCCCACTCCCAGGCACTCTGGTCGGCCAGAAGGGCGCGTACCAGCTTGTTGTTCAGCGCATGGCCGGACTTGAAGCCCTCATAGGCGCCCAACACCTGCCCACCGGCCAGATACAGGTCGCCGATGGCGTCCAGGATCTTGTGGCGGACGAATTCGTCGGTATAACGCAGGCCGTCGTCATTCAGTACGCGGAACTCGTCGAGCACGATGGCATTGTCCATCGAGCCGCCCAGGCCCAGGTTGCGCTCACGCATGTACTCAAGATCACGCATGAAGCCGAAGGTACGGGCCCGCGAGATTTCCTTGATGTAGGCGGCCGAGGAGAACTCGATCTCCACCCGCGACTGCTTGGCCGGGATCATCGGGTGATCGAACTGGATGGTGAAACCCAGTTTGTAACCCTCGTACGGCTCGAAACGGGCGATCTTGTCGCCGTCACGCACTTCCACCGTCTTGAGGATGCGCAGGAAACGCTTGGCCGCGCCCTGCTCGACGATGCCTGCCGACTGCAGCAGGAACACGAACGGACCGGAGGAGCCGTCCATGATCGGCAACTCGGCCGAGGACAGTTCAACGATGACGTTGTCCACGCCGAGGCCGGCCAAGGCCGACATCAGGTGTTCAACGGTCTGGATCTTGGCGCCTTCACAGGTCAAACCGGTGCACAGGGTGACTTCGGTGACCAGATCGGCACGCGCCGGGACTTCCACCACCGGATCCAGATCCACCCGTCGGAACACGATGCCATGGTCAACCGGTGCCGGGCGCAGGGTCATATAGACCTTGTCACCGCTGTGCAGGCCGACGCCGGTGGCGCGGATCGTGTTCTTGAGAGTGCGTTGCTGGATCATGTGTATGTAAGGCCGGAGGGGCCGCGCAAGCGCAGCCAGGGGGACAAACAAGAATAACACGCGTTAACACGCGCCCTTTGCAGCGCCAGATTCGGCCGTCAGCTTCCATCCAGTACCGAAAATATCGCCGGGCCGGCCTTGGCCCGACGATAAAGGACATGGTATTCCCGCCGGGGTGGACAGCCCCGACGTATCAGCTCTGCATCCAGCGGCCGGCCAGTCCGACCCACGGCGCCGTTGCCGGCGCACGCGATGATCGGGCCTGGATGGCCCCTGCTACCGCATCAGTCAGCCTGGCGGCGCAGGAACGCCGGGATGTCCAGGTAGTCGTTCGGCAGCTCTGCAGCAGCCGGCGACGCCGACGAGGTGGAAGCAGACACGGTGTCCGAACTCGGACGACGCAGGCCCATGCCCATGGTGTGACCCACGGCCTTGGCCACGGCATCGGCCGGGCTCTCGTACTCTTCAAACTCGGCCTGGCCGGTGGTGGCGTTACGCACCAGCTTGATCGGGCCGCGCTCGCCCGGACGCTGCGCGTTCTTGGCAACGGCACGGTTCAGGCCGGTGGCAACCACGGTCACCTTGATCTCGTCACCCAGATCCGGATCGATCACGGTACCGATCACCACGGTGGCGTCTTCCGAAGCGAAGGCATGCACGGTGCGACCGATTTCGTCGAACTCGCTCATGGTGATGTCGGTGCCGGCGCTGATGTTGACCAGCACGCCATTGGCGCCAGCCAGATTCACGTCGTCCAGCAACGGGTTCTGGATCGCGGCCTCGGCAGCAGCCTGGGCGCGGTCATCACCACGTGCGGTGCCGGTGCCCATCATTGCCAGGCCCATTTCCGACATCACGGTGCGCACGTCGGCGAAGTCGACGTTGATCAGGCCCGGACGCACGATCAGGTCGGCGATGCCCTGCACAGCGCCCTGCAGCACGTCATTGGCAGCACGGAAGGCCTGCACCATGGTGGCGTTGCGGCCGAGCACGGTGATCAGCTTTTCGTTCGGGATGGTGATCAGCGAATCGACGTGCTGGCTCAGTTCTTCGATGCCCTTCAGTGCGACCTGCATGCGGCGACGGCCTTCGAACGGGAACGGCTTGGTGACCACGGCCACGGTCAGGATGCCCATTTCCTTGGCCAGCTGTGCCACCACCGGTGCAGCACCGGTGCCGGTGCCGCCGCCCATGCCGGCGGTGATGAACACCATGTCCGCACCCTGCAGGGCGTCCATGATGCGCTCACGGTCTTCCAGTGCGGCCTGGCGGCCGACTTCCGGGTTTGCGCCTGCGCCCAGACCCTTGGTTACGTTGGTGCCCAGCTGCAGCTGCAGCTTGGCGCCACAATTCTTGATGGCCTGCGAGTCGGTGTTGGCGGTGATGAATTCCACGCCATCCACGCTGCTGTTGACCATGTGCGCCACGGCATTACCGCCGCCGCCGCCCACGCCAACGACCTTGATCACCGCGTTCGGTGCCATCTTTTCAATCAGTTCGAAATGCGCCATGTCCATGTCCTCTCTATTGCCGTGATTGGGTCGAGCATCCGGGAAGAATCCTTCTCCTTCTGCGCCCGCCCGCACCGGCGAGTTGTTTTAGGTATACCGCTTCGGGTTGCCCCTGCACGGTGGTTGTTGCTTGCTTCAATGACTGCGTTACAGCACTTCGTCTTGCCTTACTGCTTGCCCTTCTGACTGCCTCACTGCTCTACCACCGGTACCGCGTTCAGAACTCGCCGCGGAACCAATTCTTCAATTTGTTGAACATGCTGCCGGCGCGCCCAGTGGGCAGCGACGGGCGACGCGGGTGTTCGATCTGGCTGCCCATCAGCAGCAGGCCGACGCCGGTGGCATGCACCGGATTGCCGACCACTTCGCCCAGCCCGGTAACGTGCTGCGGAATGCCAACGCGTACCGGCATCTGCAGCATTTCCTCGGCCAGCTCGACCACGCCTTCCATCTTCGAGGCGCCGCCGCTGAGCACCAGGCCCGCGCGCACCATTTCCTCGAAGCCCGAGCGGCGCAGTTCGGCCTGCACCATCTCGAAGATTTCCTCGTAACGGCCCTGCACTGCCTGCGCCAGCGAATGACGCGGCATGCGACGCGGCGGGCGATCACCGACCGACGGCACCTGGATGCTTTCCTCGGCGGTTGCCATCTGTGCCAGCGCGCAGGCGTAGCGCACCTTGATCTGCTCCGCTTCCGGGGTCGGCGTGCGCAGCATGTGGGCGATGTCGTTGGTCACGTGATCGCCCGCAATCGGCAGCGATGCGGTATGGCAGATCGCGCCCTGGATGAACACGGCGATGTCGGTGGTACCGGCGCCGATGTCGACCATCACCACGCCGAGCTCGCGCTCGTCGGCAGTGAGCACGGCAACGCTGGAGGCCAGCGAGGACAGCACCAGGTCATCCACCTGCAGGCCGCAGCGCTGCACGCACTTGCTGACATTCGCTGCCGCAGACTGTGCACACACCACCAGGTGGGCATGTACTTCCAGACGCACGCCGGTCATGCCAACTGGATTGCGGATGCCTTCCTGCGAATCATCCAGCACGTACTCGCGCGGGATCGCATGCAGGATCTTCTGGTCGGCGGGGATGGCCACGGCCTTGGCCGCATCCAGCACGCGGTCCAGATCGCCCCAGCTCACTTCACCTTCGCGGATCGGGGTGATGCCCTGCGAGTTGCGGCACTGCACGTGGTTGCCGGAGATCGAGGCATACACCGAACGGATCTCGCAGCCGGCCATCAGCTCGGCTTCTTCGATGGCGCGCTGGATCGACTGTACGGTGGATTCGATATCCACCACCACGCCGCGCTTGAGACCGCGCGACTCGTGCGAGCCGATGCCGATGACCTCGATCGGGCTGCCCGGCGAGTACTCGCCGACCAACGCCACCACCTTGGAGGTGCCGATATCCAGGCCAACGATCAGTGATTTGTCACCCTTGCGGTTCATGTCCTGTCCTGCGTCTGCTTTGTTGCCGGCGGCGGGGTTCCCCAGCTCAGCGTGAATCCATTGGTATAGCGAAGGTCGGCGCGCACGATCGGCACCTGGGTGCGGGTCAGCTGCGGCAGCACGCGTACGAAGCGGCTCAGGCGTGAGCGTGCATCGTTGCGCCCAACAACCACTTCGGTGCCGTTATCCAGCGCCAGCGACCAGCTGCCGCGCGCGTCCATCGCGACTTTGCGTACGTCGACACCGGCCGGTGCGAACAGTGCGCGTGAATCGTTGTACAGCTCGACCACTTCGGTGGTCATGCCATCGGGGCCATCGAGTTCGGGCAGCGGCGCGTTCTCCAGACCGTGTGGCACCGCGAACAAGCGGCCCTGTTCGGACAGCAGGCGATCCTTGCCCCAGCGTGCAAACGGACGGTGCTCGACGATGCTCACTTCCAGCACATCCGGCCACTGTTTGCGCACCTGCGCGCTTTCCACCCACGGCAGCTTTTCCACTGCCGCCTGCGCGTCCTGCAACTTCACCGCGAAGAAGCCCGAACGTGCATACGGCAGCAAGGTTTTCTGCAGCTCTTCAGCAGGCACGCGTTTGAACTCGCCATGTACGCGCAGCTTGGCCAGCGGCCAGCGCTCGGCGCCGACCCAACCATTGACCACGGCGACCACTGGCAGCACCACCAAGGCGATGGCCAGCAGCCAGGCGAGCATGCGCAGGACGGCATTCATCGTGCGTCCTCCCCTGCAGCGCGGCCGCAGGCCACCGTCGCAGACCGCAAAGCGGTTGCGTGGGTACGGCGCAGCGGCAGCGCGATAAGCATCATTCGCCCTTGGCCTCCTGGAAGCCGTGGGTGACCACTTGCTGGACAACGGCGCCGATGTCGCCGGCACCCATCATCAACAGGAGATCGCCGTCCTGCAGCACGTCGGGCAGTACCGAAGCCAGATCGGCGGAATGACTCACCACCACCGGCTCACTGCGGCCCCGCGCACGGATGGCGCGCGCCAGCGACTTGGAATCGGCACCGGGAATCGGTGCTTCGCCGGCCGGGTAAACCTCGCTCAGCACCAGCGCGTCCACTTCCGACAGCACGGCTGCGAACGCATCGAACTGATCACGGGTACGGCTGTAACGGTGCGGCTGGAAAGCCACCACCAAGCGCTTGTCCGGCCAACCGCCACGAGCAGCGGCAAACACCGCTTCCAGCTCACGCGGGTGGTGACCGTAGTCGTCGATCACGCGCACCTTGGCACCCTTGTGGGTGGTGACTTCGCCAAGGTCGTTGAAGCGACGGCCAACGCCTTCGAACTTCTGCAGCGCAGCGGCGATGTCTTCCGGTGCCACGCCCAACTGCCAGGCCACCGCAGCGGCGGCCAGTGCATTGAGCACGTTGTGCTTGCCCGGCAGTGCCAACACCACCGGCACGCTGGTGCCTTCCGGCAGGCGCAGGGTGAAACGCATGCGCGGGCCATCCTGCACCACGTCTTCGGCGCGTACGTCGGCATTGCTGCTCAGGCCGTAGCTCATCACGTGACGCGGGGTCTTGGCAGCCAATGCAGCCACCTCCGGATCATCGATGCACAGCACCGCCAAGCCGTAGAACGGCAGGCGCTGCAGGAACTCGGCGAACGCTGCCTGCACGCGCGCGAAATCGTTGCCGTAGTTCTCAAGATGGTCGGCGTCGATATTGGTGATCACCGCCACCAGCGGATTCAGCCGCAGGAAGCTGCCATCGCTTTCATCGGCCTCGGCAACCAGCCACTGGCCGCCGCCAAGCTTGGCGTTGGCACCGGCCGCCAGCAACTGGCCGCCGATCACGAAGGTCGGGTCCAGCTTGCCTTCGCTCAGGATTGCAGCGGTCAGCGAGGTCGTGGTGGTCTTGCCATGCGTGCCGGCGACGGCGATGCCGCGACGGAAGCGCATCAGCTCGGCCAGCATCGCCGCGCGCGGCATGATCGGAATGCGCTGGCTGCGCGCTTCCATCAGCTCGGGGTTGTCTTCGCGGATGGCGCTGGAAACCACGATGCAATCGGTGCCCAGCACATTGGCAGCGGAGTGACCGCGCATCACGCGCGCACCCAGCCGCGCCAGACGGCGGGTGGCAGCGTTGTCGGCGTTGTCCGAACCGGAGACTTCATAGCCCAGGGTCAGCATCACTTCGGCGATACCGCTCATGCCGGTGCCGCCGATGCCGACGAAATGCACGCGCGGGAAAGCGCGGACCAGGTCGGTGGTGTCGTTGAGGCGGCGGATCATTGTTTGCCTCCGGCGAGAATGGGGAGTTGGGAATGGGGAATGGAGGTAGCTGCAGCGCTGAGCTGCATGCCTCCTTCGTTGCTGTTGGCGTTGCTGTTGTGCATTTGATCCTGCTTGTCTCGATTCCCATTTCCCGAATCGCCGTTCCCGGCTTCTTCCAGAATGATGTCTGCGATGCGTTCGGCCGCATCGACCTTGGCCAACCCACGCGCGGCTTGCGCCATCTGCATGCGGTGGCCGGGATTGTTTGCCAGCGTGCGCAGCACGCCTTCCAGATTGGTCGCCAGCGCGTCGTCCTGCTTGAGCAGCTCAGCGGCACCGCGTTCGACCAGATATTCGGCATTGCGGGTCTGGTGGTCGTCCACCGCAGCGGCGAACGGCACCAGCACGCTGCCGATACCCACAGCGCACAATTCGGCCAGAGTTGATGCGCCGGAACGGCACACCACCAGATCGGCCCAGCTGTAGGCGGCCGCCATGTCCTTGATGAACATGTCGACGCGGCCTTCCACGCCAGCGGCGCGGTAGGCCTGCAGCGCTTCTTCGTGCAGCTTCTCACCGCACTGGTGCCAGACTTCGATGGCGACGCTGTCACCCAGCGCAGCCATGGCCTTGGGCATGGCGTTGTTCAGGGCGCGAGCGCCCTGGCTGCCGCCCAGCACCAGGACCCGCATCGGGCCACTGCGACCGGCCAGACGCTGCTCCGGTGCCGGCAATGCGGCGATCTCGGCGCGCACCGGATTGCCGACCACTTCTTCCTTGCCACCGGCAAAGCTGCCCGGGAAGCCGGACAGTACACGGCGCGCAAAGCGCGACAGGATGCGGTTGGTCATGCCCGGCGCACGGTTCTGTTCGTGCACCAGCAACGGTAGGCCATGCAGGCGGGCAGCAATGCCACCGGGACCAGAGGCAAAGCCACCAAAGGCCACCACTGCACGCGGCTTGCGATCACGCAGCACATAACCTGCACTGCGGATTGCGCGCATCACCCGGATCGGCGCACCCAGCAAGGCCAGCTTGCCCTTGCCACGCAGGCCGGAGATGGCCAGCGTGTCGACATGGATGTCGTGCTGCGGCACCAAACGGGTCTCCATCGCGCCGTCAGCACCCAGCCAGGTGACCGGGATGCCGCGCTCGCGCAGCACCTTGGCCACGGCCAAGCCCGGGAAGATATGACCGCCGGTACCGCCGGCCATGATCATCACCGGACGTTGGTCCTTGTTGAGGTTCGCAGAAGCCATTACGCGATCCTCCCGAAGGTCGGCTCGACGCGCTGCTGCATGCGGCTGGTGCCGCGCGCGGCACTGCTCTGCGCTGCTGCGGCAACCGCCGTGGCGGTTTCCATGCGCGGCTCGGCCGCTGCGGCATCGTGCACTTCAGCCACATCCAACTCGACGCCGTCGAGGTCCTCGCGGACTTCCTGACGACGCACCGCGCGGTTGTACTCGTAGGACACGCGTAGCAGCAGCCCCATCGCCACGCAGGTCATCATCACGCTGGAACCGCCGGAAGAAATCAGCGGCAGGGTCAGGCCCTTGGTCGGCAGCATGCCCAGGTTCACGCCGATCGAGACGAAGGTCTGCAGGCTGATCCACAGGGCAATGCCGAAAGCGATGTAGCCGGCAAAGTGGCGACGCATTTCAATGCAGCGCATGCCCAGCCAGAACGCACGGCCGACCAGCAGCACGTACAGGCTGATGATGCCGCACACGCCAAGAAAACCCAGCTCCTCGGCGATCACCGAGAAGATGAAGTCGGTATGCGATTCGGGCAGGTAGTTGAGCTTCTGGATCGATGCACCCAGGCCAACGCCGGTCCACTCGCCACGGCCGATCGCCATCAACGCATTGGACAGCTGGTAGCCCGAACCCAACTGGTCCTGCCACGGGTCCATGAACGAGGTGACGCGACGCATGCGGTAGGGCTCGAAGATCACCAGCGCGATCAGGCCCGGCAACAGCAGCAGCACCGGCAGGATGATGCGCTTGATCTGCGCACCGCCCAGCACCAGCATGCAGGTGGTGATGCCCAGCAGCAGCATCGACGAACCGAAATCAGGCTGCAGCAGCAGCAATACGACCAGCACGCCGACCACCCCGACCGGCTTGAGCATGGCCTGCCAGGTGGCGTTGACCTCGTCACGGAAGCGCACCAGATAGCTGGACAACCAGACGATGTACAGCACTTTGACCGCTTCCACGGTCTGGAATTTGGAGAAGCCCAGGTTGATCCAGCGCTGTGCACCGTTGACGCTGCTGCCCAGGCCGGGCACGAACACCACGATCAGCAGCGCGAAGCAGCCCAGCAACAGCAGCTGGTTGTACTTCTCGATTTCCTTCAGCTCTACCCGCATTGTCA
Source organism: Stenotrophomonas sp. STEN020 (assembly GCF_056760195.1). Classification (NCBI taxonomy): domain Bacteria; kingdom Pseudomonadati; phylum Pseudomonadota; class Gammaproteobacteria; order Lysobacterales; family Lysobacteraceae; genus Stenotrophomonas; species Stenotrophomonas sp. STEN020. The sequence continues at coordinate 22,790 of NZ_JBRREI010000048.1, read as the reverse complement.
CCGCTGCGAGGATCACGCCGATGGCGATGAAGATCAGGTGGCGGGTGAGGTAATAGAACGGGCTCTGCGTCAGCGCGATGGAGCTGGAAGCCACCATCACGATCCCGATCGAAGCCAGCGCCACGGCGGCGCCGAGCAGCCACTTGTCGTAGCTGCCACCAATGGCTTCAAGTCGGGTTGCCTGACGCGAGTAGTCGTCCATCAGCGCACCTTTAGCGTTGCCAGGCCGATCAACACCAGCACCACCGAGATGATCCAGAAGCGCACGATCACGCGCGGCTCCGGCCAGCCCTTCAGCTCGAAATGGTGATGGATCGGCGCCATGCGAAACACGCGCTTGCCGGTGAGCTTGAACGAAGCCACCTGGATCATCACCGACAGCGTTTCGATCACGAACACGCCGCCCATGATCACCAGCACCAGCTCCTGGCGCACGATCACCGCGATGGTGCCGAGCACCGCGCCCAGTGCCAGTGCGCCGACGTCGCCCATGAACACCATCGCCGGATAGGTGTTGAACCAGAGGAAACCCAGGCCCGCGCCGGCAATCGCCGCGCAGATGATGACCAGTTCACCGGCACCGGGAATCTGCGGGATCTGCAGGTAGCTGGAGAACACCGCGTTGCCCGAGGCATAGGCGAACACGCCCAGCGCACAGGCCACCAGCACCGTCGGCATGATCGCCAGACCGTCCAGACCATCAGTCAGATTGACCGCATTGGAGAAGCCGACGATCCAGAAGTAGGCAATCGCGACGAAGCTGATGCCTGCCAGCGGCAAGGCAATCGACTTGAACATCGGGATGTAGAAGGTCAGTTCCGCCGGCACCACCGCGGTCTTGTACAGGAAGATGCCGGCGGCCAGACCGAAGATCGACTGCAGCGCGTACTTCCAACGCGACTTCAGGCCGTTCGGATCGCGCTTGGCGATCTTCAACCAGTCGTCGTACCAGCCGATGGCGCCGAAGCACAGCATCACCACCAGCACCAGCCACACATAGCGGTTGCGCAGGTCGCCCCACATCAGCACCGAGACCAGCACCGTGGTCAGGATCAAGCCGCCGCCCATGGTCGGCGTACCGGCCTTGGAGAAGTGCGACTGCGGGCCGTCCTTGCGGATCGGCTGCCCGCCCTTGAGCTGGGCCAGGCGACGGATCGCCATCGGGCCCAACCACAATGACAGCGACAACGCGGTCAAGGCGGCGAGGATGCCGCGGAACGTAATGTAGTTGAACAACCGGAACAGGCCGTCCAACTGCTGCAGCCAACGGGCCAATTCAAGCAACATGTGTAGTGTCCTCGCCGCGCTTCAACAGCGCAGTCACAATCTTGTCCATGGCGCTGCCGCGCGAGCCCTTGACCAGGCAACGCACGCCAGCATGAAGTTCGGTTTGCAGCGCGGCGGCCAGCGCGGCATGGGAGTCGAAGTGACGCCCGCCTTCGCCGAATGCCGCCGATGCCGCTGCGCTCAGCGGGCCCAGCGTGTACAGACGCTTGAGACCGGCTGCGCGGGCACGCTGACCAGCCTGCGCATGCAGCGCCTGCGCGTCCGGGCCCAGCTCACGCATATCGCCCAACACCAGCCAACCCTCGCCCTTGCCTGCAGCCAGTGCGGTGATCGCCGCTGCCAGCGAACCCGGGTTGGCGTTGTAGCTGTCGTCGATCAGCACTGCGCCGTTGTCCAGCACATGCGCGACTTGGCGGCCGGCGACCGGGCGCGCCTGCGCCAGGCCTTCGACCACCAGCGGTAGCGCAATACCGGCTGCCAGTGCCATCGAGGCGGCGGCCAGTGCGTTCAGTACGTTGTGGCGACCCGGCAACTGCAACGCGACCTCGGCATCACCTTGCGGCGTGCGCAGCTGGAAGCGCGAACCAGCCTCGTCGAGCACGATGCTGGTCGCGGTGACGTCGGCGCTGACTTCCAGACCGAAGCGGATCACCTGATGCGCGCCAGCGCGCGCAGCAAAGTATGCAGAGAAGGTGTCGTCGGCATTGATCACCGCAACACCACCATCGCGCAGGTCGTCATAGACGGCTGCCTTGGTGTTGGCGATCTCCAGCAGGCTGCCCATCCGCTCCAGGTGCGCCGGCGCGACGTTGTTGACGATGGACACGTCCGGGGCGGCGATGGCGGTCAGATAGGCGATATCGCCCGGCTTGCCGGTACCCATCTCGTAAATGGCGAAGTCGGCGTCTTCCGGCGCGTCGATCACCGCCAGCGGCAGGCCGATCTCGTTGTTGCGGTTGCCCGGCGTCGCGTAGACGTGCTGGCCCAGCACCGCAGCAGCGTGCTGCATCACGGCCAACAGCAGGTTCTTCACGCTGGTCTTGCCGTTGCTGCCGGTGATGGCAAACACACGGGTAGCGCGCTGCTGCTGCATCGCCGCGGCAATTTTCGCCAGCGCCAGCTCGGTGTTGGCGACCACGATCTGCGGCACTTCCAGCGGCAACAGGCGATCCACCAGCAAGGCGCTGGCGCCCTGCTCGACCGCAGTGGCGGCAAAGTCATGGCCGTCAAAACGCTCGCCGCGCAGGGCGACGTACAGACTGCCCGCTGCCAGCGTACGCGTGTCATTGCTGACCGCATCGATGCTGACGTCGTCGCCGTGGATTTCGCCAGCGGCCCAATGGGCAATCAGCGACAGCGGCGTGCGCTTCATGGACGCACCTCCGCAGCAGTGGAACGGCGCGCCTGCAGCGCGCGCGATGCCACATCGGTGTCATCGAAAGGATGTTTGATACCTGCAATCTCCTGGTAGGGCTCATGGCCCTTGCCGGCGATCAACACGATGTCGCCGGCGCCTGCCTGTGCGACCGCAGCGTCGATGGCGCGGGCGCGATCGCGCACCACGTTCACCTGCGCAGGCGCCACAAACCCGGCCATGATGTCGGCGACGATCACGTCGCCATTCTCGCCGCGCGGATTGTCGTCAGTGACGAACACCACATCGGCCAATTTTTCGGCAATAGCCGCCATCTGCGGGCGCTTGCCGGTGTCGCGCTCACCACCGCAACCGAATACGCACAGCAGGCGGCCATCAAGATGACCATGCAGGCTGCGCAGCGCCTGTTCCAGCGCGTCAGGGGTGTGGGCGTAGTCGATGACCACGGTCGGCTCGCCCTGACCGCCGAGGCGATTCATACGGCCGCGGATCGGCTGCAGCTGGCCCAGCACCTTGGCGATGTTGACGCTGGTTTCGCCCAGGCCATGCAGCGCACCGGCCACGGCCAGCAGGTTGTCGACGTTGAAGCGGCCCAGCAGCGGCGAGCGCAGCGCGTGGCGCTCATTGCCAATGAGCAGATCAAAGCCCAGACCCTGCCCGTCCAGCACCAGATTCTCGGCGCGGATGGTGGCACCGGCCTGGCCGGTCGAGCTCAGGCCAATCGCCTGCACGTCAGCTGCCAGCGTGGTGATCAGTTCACGGCCGAAGGCATCGTCCAGATTGATCGCCGCAGCCTTCAGGCCCGGACGATGGAACAGCTTGGCCTTGGCCGCGCCGTAAGCTTCCATGTCACCGTGGTAATCGAGATGGTCACGAGTGAGATTGGTGAACACCGCAACGTCGTAATGCACTGCATCGACGCGGCCCTGATCCAAGGCATGCGAGCTGACTTCCATCGCCACCGCCTTGGCACCGCCATCGCGCAGCTGTGCCAGCACTTCATGCATCTGCAGCACCAGCGGCGTGGTGAAGCCGGTCGGCACCACATCGCCGTACAGGCCAACACCGAGGGTGCCGATCGAGCCGCTGAGCGTACCCAGCAGATGCCAGGCCTGGCCGAGCAGCTGCACGGTCGAGGTTTTGCCATTGGTGCCGGTGACGCCGACCATGGTCATCGCCCGCGAGGGCTGGCCGTGGAACTGGTCGGCCATCGCGCCCATGCGCGTACGCAGGCCGGGCACGGCGATGGCATCGGCCGGTGCCGGCAGTTCGGCCGGTGCCGGCGGATCAAACAGGATCGCGGCTGCGCCGGCAGCCTTGGCCTGTTCGACAAAGCCCAGACCATGCGCGCCAAAGCCGGCGATTGCGACGAACGCATCACCGGCCCGGATATGCCTTGAATCCAATACCAGGCCGCCGATCTGCGGGTCCTGTGACAGGACCAGATCCGGCAGCAGCTGTGACAATTTCATTGTGTGGCTCACTGGCGCACCTCCGTAGCGGCAGGCGTCGGAGCGACAGCCGTCGGCAGTGCGGCATCAAATTCGGCAGTGGCGTTCGGTGCCTCGTCCGGGTCCTGCGGAACTGGCAGCGGCGCAGCACTGCTGCCCGGCTTGCCGCCCACCTTGCCTGCGGCCTGCGCAGCCAGCCACGACTGGATGTCGTCCGGCGGCACGTCCATCAAGCGCAGCGTGCCTTCCATCACGTGATGGAACACCGGTGCGGAGACCAGACCGCCGTACTGCAGCGAACCCTGCGGGTCGTTGACCACGATCACCGCCGCATAACGCGGCGCGGTAGCCGGTACGACACCGGCGAACAGCAGGTTGTAGTGGCCGCGCTCGTAGCCGTTGGGGCCGTTCTTGCGCGCGGTGCCGGTCTTGCCGGCCACGTGGTAACCGAGGATTGCCGCTTGCTTGGCGCCACCATTGGTGACCACGGTTTCCATCATCCGCACGACTTCGCGCGCCACTTCCGGGTCGATGACCTGGCGTGCTTCGTTGCGCTGGCCCTTGATGAAGGTCGGCTGGATCACCTGCCCGCCATTGGCCAGCGCCGAATACGCCTGCGCGATCTGCAGCGGCGTCACCGACAGGCCGTAGCCGTAGGACATGGTGGTCTTGGTGGTGCCATACCAGCTCGGGCTGCCCGGGCGCGCGACCACACCCGACGATTCGCCGGGGAAGCCGCTGTTCGGAGCAACGCCGTAGCCGAAGCCACGCACCGAGTCGTAGAAGGTCTGATCAGGGATGCGCGCCACGATCTTGGCCGCACCGATGTTCGAGCTGCGGGTGATCACGCCGGTGACATTGAGCACGCCGTTGTTACGCGGCACGTCGCGGATGGTGTAACGGCCCAGCGACATATAGCCCGGATTGGTGTCGATGATCGTATCCGGGGTGACCACGTGATTCTGCAACGCAGTGGCAATGGTCAGCGGCTTCATCGTCGAGCCGGGCTCGACCAGATCGGTGACAGCGCGGTTGCGGCGCGTGTCCGGGGTCGCACCACTGACCGAATTCGGGTTGTAGGTCGGCAGGTTGGCCATGGCCATCACTTCGCCGGTAGCCACATCCATGATCACGATGGAACCGCCAGCCGCCTTGTTGGTGGTGACCGCGTTGCGCAGCTCGCGCATCGCCAGGAACTGGATGCGGCGGTCGATGCTCAGGGTCAAATCCTTGCCCGGCTCGGCAGGACGTACCAGATCAATGCTCTCGACGATCGCGCCCTTGCGGTCGCGGATGACACGCTTGGCGCCCGGCTTGCCGCGCAGCCATTCGTCGAAGGCAAGCTCCAGGCCTTCCTGGCCGAGATCATCGATGTTGGTGAAGCCGAGCACGTGTGCCATCGCCTCACCCTGCGGGTAGTAGCGACGGAACTCGCGTTGCGAGAACACACCCGGAATCTTCAGCGCGACCACCTGCTCGGCCACATCCGGATTGATCCGGCGGCGCAGGTACATGAATTCCTTGTCGGCCTTCTGGGTCAGCTTGGTGGTCAGTTCATCCACCGGCAGCGACAGCGCGCGCGCCAGCTCGGGAATACGCTCGGGCGTGCGCAGCAGCTCCTGCGGATTGACCCAGATCGAGGCCACCGGCGTGGACACCGCCACCGGCTCGCCATTGCGATCGGTGATCATGCCGCGCGAGGTCGGGATCGGCACATCGCGCAGGAAGCGGGCTTCGCCTTCGCGCTGGTAGAAATCGTTGTTGATCAGCTGCACATACGCGGCACGGCCGACCAGCGTCACCGCACACAGACCCAGCCCCACGCCGACCATCAGCATGCGGTTACGCAGGTTGAACTGCGTGCGGGTACGGTTGCGGATAGGCTTGGTCATGGCCGGATCACCACGATGTCAGCGGCCTCGGGGAACTTCATGCCCAGACGGCCACGGGCTTCCTGGTCCACGCGCGTGGCCTGGGCCAAGGTTGCCTGTTCCAGCTGCAGGCGGCCGAACTCGATGTTGATCTCGTCGCGCGCGTGTTCCAGCTTGGACAGCTCGACGAACAGCTGGCGGTGGCGATGGCGCATGAACACCACGCCGATTGCCGAGGCAATCGTGCACGCCAGCAGGACGATCAACAGCAGGCGGCTCATCCGGCCACCTCGCACTTCTGGGCCACACGCAGCACCGCGCTGCGCGAGCGCGGGTTCATCGCCAGCTCGTCGTCATCGGCCTTGATGGCACCGCCGATCAGTTCCAGCGTCGGCACGAACGCCTGCAGTTCCGGCAGCCGGCGATTGGTCGGCGGCGCCTTGGCATGACGGTTCATGAATTGCTTGACGATGCGGTCTTCCAGCGAATGGAAACTGATCACCGCCAAACGGCCACCGGGCTTGAGCCGCGCCATCGCCGCGTCCAGACCGGCTTCAAGGTCGGCCAGCTCGCGGTTGATATGGATGCGGATGGCCTGGAAGCTGCGCGTGGCCGGATGGATCTTGTCCTTGCCACGCGGCATCACCGAGGCGATCAGCTCGGCCAGTTCAGCAGTACGGGTGAACGGCTGCTTCTCGCGACGGGCAACGATGGCGCGGGCGATGCGACGGCTCTGGCGCTCATCGCCATAGGTGAACAGCACGTCGGCGATTTCGCGGTCTTCGGCGCGGTTCAACCAATCCGCAGCGCTTTCACCCGAATCCGGGTCCATGCGCATGTCCAGCGGACCGTCCTTGCCGAAGCTGAAACCACGCTCGGCCACGTCGAGCTGCGGCGAGGACACGCCCAGGTCGAACAGAACACCATCCAGACCGGCAGCGGTTTCGCTCCAGTCCAGCAGATCGGCAAAGCTGCCGCGATAGATCGAGACTCGGCCGTCCGGCGCGAAGTCGCGCTCGGCCACGGCAATGGCCTCGGGGTCCTTGTCCATCACCAGCAGGCGCCCGTCCGGGCCGAGCTGGCGCAGCACGCCACCGGCGTGACCGCCACGACCGAACGTGCCATCCAGATAAGTACCGTTTTCGATCACCCTCAGGCCGTCAAGGACCTGGGTGTACAGCACCGGCAGGTGAGCTGCCGGCGGCTGCGACACCGCTGGGTGACCGGCCTGCGCTCCACCGCGCACCCGGGCACCCCGGCTCACAACTTCAGATCGAGAAGCCCATCGCCCAGATCCTCATCAGACAATGTCTGCTGGATCAGTGCGCGATGCGCTTGCTCGCTCCACAATTCAAACTTTTCACCCATGCCCATCAGCACTGCTTTCTTCTCGATGCCCACCGCGCTGCGGTGACTGGACGGCAGGCTGATACGGCCATTGCCATCCAGTTCCAGATGGGCGGCCGAGCCGACAAGCTTCTGCTGCAGGGTGCGCACTACGCGCTGGGTATTGGGCTTTGCCATTACGTCGTCCCGCACCCGCTCCCACTCCTGCTCTGAGTACAACCACAAGCAACCGGCTTCGAACGGGTTGTAGGTCAGCACAAGGCGATTACCGCTGGCACGCGCAACCAGGTCGCGGTAGGCGGTTGGCACCGCCATGCGTCCCTTGTCGTCAACCGTGATGGCAGTCTCACCCTGGAACACGCCTGTGGCACCCGTTCGTTGGTTTTGCTTGGGAAGTTATTGAACCACGAAAAACCACAAAAAACCCGGTTTCCCCTCTGATGCCCACCTTAGCAGCGGCCTTAGGGTTGTCAACAACTTTCCGCGCACAAAATCACGTGCCGCATCAATGGTTTGCACCAATGTTTAGAGAGTTGTTCAAGGTTTATCCACAAGTTACTGGTTTACTTCGAATTTTGAGATTTGTATGAAATTCAGTGGTGTAGAGGTGGCGTGAAAACAGGGCCACAGCCCAGCCGCCATTCAGGCCCACATGGCTGACACCCGCGCAAAACGGCACACTCCGTGCATGTGCCTTGTCGCCCTCACCTGGAAAGCCCACCCGCATTGGCGCCTGCTCATGGCCGGCAACCGTGACGAGTTCCACGCCCGCCCCACCGCGCCGTTGCAGCGCTGGCCATCGCCTTACGACAACGTGATCGCCGGCCGCGACCTGCGCTCCGGCGGCAGCTGGATGGGCGTGAATCTGCGCGGGCAGGCAGCCGTGGTCACCAATGTGCGCGACCCGAGCGCAGCCACCGGTGGACCTTCGCGTGGCGAGCTGATCGCCAGCTACCTGGCTGGCGGACAGCCGGCCACGGACTATGCCGACACACTGGCCAGCCGGGCGCCGGAGTTTGCACCGTTCAATCTATTGGTCGCCGACGCTGAAAGCTGCAGCTATCTAGGCAACCATCCGCAGGCCCGGCAGGATCTGGCGCCGGGCGTGCACGGCATGTCCAACGGTGCGCTGGATGCACCCTGGCCCAAGACCCGTCGCTTGATGAGCGTGATTGAGAATTGGTTGGCCGCAGGAAATGACGGCCTGGAGCCGCTTTGGGCCGCGCTGGCCGATGAGCAGCAGGCCGCGGACGCACAACTACCGGCTACCGGTGTTCCACTGGAGTTGGAACGACGCTTGTCTAGCGCGTTCATACGCGGAACTGACTACGGCACCCGCGCCAGCACCATCGTGGCGATCGGCACGAATGGAGGGGGATTCATCCACGAGCGTCGCTTCGGCCCAGATGGTGTGTATCTGGGAGAGACGCGCGTGGAGATTGGAAAGGAAGGCTTAGGCTCCTAGCCCCCTCACCTTGGCCGAAGCTTGGCCCCCTCCCTTTCGCCGCAGGCGAAGGGGAGGGTTAGGGAGGGGTGCTTTGGCTTTGGCTTTGGCTTTGGCTTTGGCCCACAGCCAAAGCAAGATCAAAATCTCCCCCCATCCGCCCTTCGGGCACCTTCCCCCGCAAGCGGGAGAAGGGAAAGAACACAGCAAGGCAGGAGCAGGAGCAGGAGCAACAGCCAAGGCCAAAGCCACGGCAACAGCAACAGCCAGAGCCAGAGCCAGAGCCAAAGCCAAAGCCAAAGCCTCAGCCTCAGCCAGAGCCTCAGCAAGAGGCAGAGGCAAGAGGCAAGAGCAAGAGCAAGAGCAAGAGCCACAATCACAATCATGGCCAGAGCTCGAGCCGAAAGCAGAGCAAAAGCCACAGCCACAAAAGCTACAGCCGCACTTTCCCCGCCACGATGCGCAGCGAGCCAAGCAAAAAATCCGAAGAGCAACAGCCCCCTTTAGTAAAGGGGGCGCGCCGACAGGCGCGGGGAATTGGAAGGCCAGAGGCCCGGGGCCCAAAGTTTTGCAACGCAAAACTTTGGGGCTTTCATCGCCCGCCAGGCGATGAAAGCGGCGGAGCCGGCCGATAAGCCGGGTTTTGTCGTGGACAGTCATTCCTCTAGGCGCTACGTCACCGTAACGCTCAAGCAACCTACCCGGACCCGACGCGGGCCACGCCATTAGGTCCCTATTTGGTCTTGCTCCAGGTGGGGTTTGCCGTGCCGGTCTGTTGCCAGACTCGCGGTGCGCTCTTACCGCACCATTTCACCCTTACCACGCGCCCGAAGGCCGTTCGGCGGTATCTTCCTGTTGCACTTTCCGTCGGCTTGCGCCGCCCAGGCGTTACCTGGCACCTTGCCCTGTGGAGCCCGGACTTTCCTCGGCATTCCCGAAGGAATGACGCGACTGTCTGGCCGACTCCGCCGCGCGCATTATCGCACGTCCGGCACACCACCGGCCGATCATTTCATTCAGCTGCAAACACCTGGTAATGCAGCGGTCGCACTCCCTCCGCAGTGAATGACAGCAGCCAACCTTCATGCAGGATGTCGATCTGCTGGAAGTCCGCATGCGCGCCACTGTCCCGCAATTGCCGCGACAACTCATCCAGCGCGGCCAACGCCCAGCTGCGCAACACCGCCGGATCGGCATCTTCGACAAAGGCAACAGCCGGCAACGGCCAGTTGTCGTACAGCAACAACACGTTGCGCGCTTGACGGGCATAGCCTGGCTTGTGCAGCACCTGACGCTTTTTCTCTACCGCCCAGCGCATCACTTCCACCCACAGCCGCTCAGGTTCATCGCCCGCCCATGGACTGCCTTCATAGGTATCAGCCAACAACTGACGCAGCAGCGGGCTATCCCATTCGGCCCGCGCCTCCTCGGCGCGGTGACCTGGCACCGGCCGCACCCAACCGGAATTGATGCCGTTCAACTTGGCCTGTAGCTGCTTGAAGGCCTCCGGCACCACTTCCATGCACTCCACGCCAACCCGGTCAGTACCGGTATCCAGCATGAAATCCGGGCTCTCGCGCTTGCTCACCCGCAACGGATAGACCAGCTGCTCCGCCCAGGCAGTCAACCAGCGCACCATCATCCAGCGCTCGCGCTGGGTCTTGATCTCGCCGCCAGTGCCGCCCGCCAACGGATGCTCGCGCAGGTCCAGTTGCTGGCGCAGGCTGGCGGCATCGGCCGCCGCCCACATCGCCTCAGTCGTTGCTGCCCTGTCCATACAACGCCTTGCGCGGCGCACCGCTCAGTTCGGCCGCCAGCTTGGCGGCAGTGGAAGGCGGCAGGTGCTCGTTCAACTTGGCGTACAAACGACGGCCTTCGGCGATCTTGGCTTCTTCATCGTCGCCGGCGCCCTGAACCATCACCACGAACTCGCCCTTGCGCTGGTTGTCGTCGGCCAGCACCTTGGCCAACAGTTGCTCCAGGCTGCCATCGAGCACGGTCTCGAACAGCTTGGTCAATTCCCGCGCCACCACCGCCGGACGCTCACCACCAAATGCAGCCACCATGTCGGCCAGGGACTCGGCAATACGGTGCGAGGACTCGTAGAACACCAGAGTGCCGGTCTCGGCCGCCAGCTTGTTCAGGCGCTCGCGCCGGGCTGCGCCTTTGGCCGGCAGGAAGCCTTCAAACAGGAAGCGATCACTGGGCAATCCAGCCACACTCAAGGCGGCAATTGCCGCGCAGGCGCCTGGGATTGGGCTGACCTTGACCCCGGCCGCGCGCGCCGCGCGCACCAGGCGGAAGCCCGGGTCACTGACCAGCGGCGTGCCAGCATCGCTGACCACCGCCAACGACTCGCCGCCCAGCAACCGTGCCACGACGCGCTCAGCCATCGCCTCTTCGTTGTGGTCGTGCAGAGCCACCAAGGGTTTGCTGATGCCGAAATGCGATAGCAGCTGACCGGTATGGCGGGTGTCTTCCGCACAAATGGCGGCCACCGAACGCAGTACCTCCTGTGCACGCGGACTCAGATCGCCAAGGTTGCCGATCGGCGTGGCAACGACATACAAGGTGGCAGCAGCAGTACTCATCATCGGTATTTCCGTGGGCCAAGGGTAGAATCGTACCGTTTCCCCCGCCCGGCACTGCCGCGCCCTGTCGAACGGACCTCAAATGAACAAGCCAGCCGCACGGATTTCCGCCCTGTCATTGTCGATGCTGCTGTTCGTCGGCTGCGCCACCACCAGCGTAGCGCCGACCAGCTCACCAGCCCAGCAGGCCGCCATCGCCCTGCTTGAACAAGGCAAACCGCGCGACGCCGCACAGCAACTGGAAGCCCAGGCCGCACTGGTACGCGGCGCCGCCAAGAGCCCGCTGCTGGCCGATGCCGCCTTTGCCTGGCAGGAAGCCGGTGACAGCGCGCGTGCGCGCATGCTGATGGCACAGGTGCAGCCGCGCCAGCTGTCCGGCGCCACCCGCCAGCGCTTCAACCTGCTGCAGGCCGAACTGGCGCTGGGCGACAAGCAGCCGGCCACCGTGCTGCAGGTGTTGACCGAAAATCCGGCAGCACTGCCGGCGCCACTGCAGGCACGCTGGTACCTGGCCCGCGCGCAGGCGCTGGAAGCCAGCGGCGACGCCTTTGCAGCAGCCGCCGAGCGCGCCCGCGCCGGCACCCTGCTCAGCGGCACGGCACGCATTGACAACCAGCGCGCCATCACCCGCCTGTTGGCCGGCCTGAACGACGCCACCCTCAGCAGCCGCGCCGCCGCGCTGCCGGTCGGTGACCCGCTCTACAACCACGCTGGCCGCGCGATGATCGGCCGTGGCCTGCCGCTGCCGCGTCCGTTCGACCGCGACACCGCCTCGCAGCTGGATACCAGCAAGCGCCCGGCCGCCGATGCCGACGGCTACCGCCCACCGGTGAAGATGGCGGTGCTGTTGCCGCTCAGCGGCAATCTGGCCGCCGCCGGCGCCTCGGTTCGTGATGGCCTGCTGGCCGGCTACTACGGCGAAAGCCGTCGCCGCCCGGCCATCGACTTCATTGACACCAAGGGCACCGCCAGCGGTGCCGGCGCGGCCTACGACAAGGCGGTCGGCAACGGCGTCGACTTCATTGTCGGCCCGCTCGGCCGCGACGAAGTGGACGCGCTGTTCCACCGCAGCGAACTGCCGGTACCGCTGCTTGCCCTGAATCGCGGCAAGGACGCGCCGCCGCCGGGCAGCGCGGCTTTCTCGCTGGCACCGGAAGACGATGGTTTGATGGCTGCCGAGTACCTGCTGGGTCGCGAGCGCCGCAATGTGCTGGTGATCGCCAGCAGTGACGATGCCGGCCGTCGTTCCAGCAGCGCTTTCAAGGAGCGCTTCAGCGAGCGCGGCGGCAAGATCGCCGCGACCATCACTGTCGGCGAAGTGCCGGCTGACATCACCGCACAGCTGCGCCAGGCAACCGGCATCGACGCGATCCTGCTCGCGGTCAAGGGCAACCAGGCGCGTGTACTGGCGCCGCAGCTGGCCTTGGCCGGCTTGGGCGGCGTCAGCCGTGTCGGTACCTCGCAGTTGACCGCCGGCACCGGCAAGGCCGAAGACGACGTCGCCCTGGATGGCATCGCCTTCCCGACCGATGCCTGGAGCAGCCGTGGCGTTGCCGGCCTGCCGGCGGCCGCTACTGTGGCCACTACGCTGCCGACCGCACGCGGCGGCGCAGGCCGCCTGTTCGCCTTCGGCTATGACGCCTGGAAGATCACCGCTTACATGGAAAAGCTGGCCAACAGCACCAGCGGCGGCCTCAGCGGCGCCACCGGCACCCTGCACCTGGACGGTTTCGGCAATGTGCTACGCACACCGGCCTGGTCCACATTCAGTACCGGCCGCCCGGTTGCCATCGGTGATGGTCGCTGAGCAGAGCGAACGCGGTGCAGCGGTGGAAGCCGCTGCCCGTGTCCTGCTTGAAAAGGCCGGGCTGCAGTGGCGGGCCAGCAATGTGCGCTTTCGCGGCGGTGAGCTGGATCTGGTGATGTACGACCGCGATGCAGCCAGCCTGGTATTTGTCGAAGTGCGCTACCGCCGCTCAACCCACTTTGGCGGCGGCGCTGCCTCCATCGATATCAACAAGCGCCGCAAACTGGTCCGCGCCGCCCAGCTCTACCTGAGCCAACACCCCGCATTGGCCAACAGCCCTTGCCGCTTCGACGTGGTCGAAGCCAGCGGCGAACCGCCACGCCTGAACTGGATACGCGACGCGTTCCGCGCCGACGATTGCTGATGCCAAGCATATTCACCCACGCCGCAATCCCACTCGCACTGTGGTGCGCCAGCGAGCGCGGACGCGTTTCCACGCGCCTGCTGGGTGCGGGCGTTGTGGCGGCGATGCTGCCCGATGCCGATGTACTGGCCTTCGCCCTGCATATTCCCTATGCCGATGATTTTGGCCATCGCGGCGCCAGCCACTCGCTGTTGTTCGCCACGCTGTTGGCAGCGCTTGCAACCGCATTCGCCAAGGCACTGCGCGCAAGTCGCCTGCAGGCCTTTGCATTCGTCTTCATCTGCGCCTTGTCGCATCCTCTACTGGATGCACTGACCTCCGGCGGTCTCGGCGTCGCACTATGGTGGCCGTGGAGTGACCAGCGCCTGTTCGCACCGTGGCGACCAATCCGCGTATCTCCGTTCGCCAATAATTTCTTCAGCGCACGCGGCCTGCAGACCGTGCTGTCGGAGCTGCGCTGGGTATGGCTGCCGCTGTTGATCGCTGTAACCGGCTGGCGCCTGATCCAACACCGTAACCCCGAAGCAAGTGGAACCCCATGACATTCCTGCCCGCGGCTTTCGTACAAACCCTGTCGCAGTTGCTCGGCGATGACTGGCATACCGATGCCGCCAGCTTGAACGCGCACGCACAGGACAACTCCTGGCGGCATGCCCTCCCACAAGGCGTCGCGCTGCCCAGCAACCGTGAGCAGGTCCAGGCCATCGTCCGCGCCTGCCGCGAACACGGCGTGCCCCTGGTCGGGCGCGGTACCGGCACCGGCACCACCGGTGCTGCAGTGCCAACTGCTGGCGGCATCGTGCTGTCATTCGCGCGCATGAACCGCATCGTCGCGATACAACCCGGTGATCGCTGTGCGGTGGTCGAACCCGGCGTACTCAACGGTGACCTGCAACAGGCCTTGATGCCGCATGGCCTGTTCTGGCCGCCGGACCCTTCCAGCGCGGATATCTGCAGCATCGGCGGCAACCTGGCCTGCAATGCCGGCGGCCCGCGCGCGGTGAAGTACGGTACCAGCCGCGACAACGTACTCGGCCTGGTAGCGGTCACCGGCACCGGCGAGCTGATCCAATGCGGCGGCGCTTACACCAAGGATTCCACTGGCTACGACCTCACCCATCTGCTGGTCGGCAGCGAAGGCACGCTGGCGCTGATCGTCGAAGCCACACTCAAGCTGACCCCTCGCCCGCGCAGCCAGGCTGGCCTGCGCGTGCTGTACCGCGATGCCGAAGCGGCTGCCGCAGCCGTATCGCGGGTGATGGCACAGCCGGTGACGCCGACCACGCTGGAATTCATGGATGCACGCAGCCTGCAGTTGTTGCGTCACAACGGCGCACAGGTGCCCGAGGCCGGCGCGATGCTGTTGATCGATACCGATGGTGATGACGACACCCTGCCCTATCTATTGAACGCCTTGGCAGAAGCCGCTGAAGGTGACGGCATGCTGGCGCTGGATGTGGCCACCGATGGCAGCGCGCGCGACAAGTTGTGGGCAGCGCGCCGCGCCCTTTCGCCGGCGCTGAAGACCATCGCGCCAGGCAAGATCAATGAAGACGTGGTGGTGCCGGTGTCGCAGATTCCGGCACTGGTGGAAGGCGTGCAGCAATTGTCGGCGCAGGCGGAGCTGCCGATCGTGACCTTTGGTCATGCCGGCAACGGCAACCTGCACGTCAATATTCTTTATCACCCTGACGATGCCGACGAGAACGCGCGTGCGCATGCTGCCTTGCCGAAGGTATTTGCGTTGGCCCTGCAGTTGGGCGGCACCTTGTCGGGCGAGCACGGCATTGGTCTGGCCAAGCGCGATTTCATGCCACAGGCGTTTTCCGCAGGTACCTTGGCGACGATGCGTGCGATCAAGCAGGCGTTGGATCCGGACGGCATCCTCAATCCTGGCAAGGTGTTGCCGGAGGCGTAGGGCCCGGCTGGCCGTAGTGCCGAGCCATGCTCGGCAGGGGGGGCTTTACAAGCGCCACGTCTGACAGCTCACCGGCTTCGCGGCTTACGCCGCTCCTACAAACCGAGGCCGCTCCTACGGTTCCGCTGGCTCAGGCAATCGATTCCGCGTAGCGACACGACAGCAACGCCTTGATCAGGAAATCGACCTGGCTGGTTTCGCGCGCGTCCACCCACATCACCGGCAGGCGGTGGCCTTCGCCGGCCAAGGCATTGCGGAACTCGCTGAAGCTGAAATCAGGCTCACGGTCCTGGCAGGTCACGCCCACTGCAAAGCAGGCGTCCGGTGCCAACGCACGGAAGCGCTCCAGCAGTGTCAACGTACTTGGCAGCGCGCGCGGGTTGAGTGCGCTCACAAGTACGATCACGCCGATTGCACCTTCGGCCACGATCGGCCACATGAAATCCAGGTAGGCCTGGCCCGGCACGCCATAGACATGCAACAGCTCACCATCGCCCAGTTCAATGGAGCTGTAATCCAGCGCCACCGTGGTGTGCGATTTATCTTCGAATGCGTCCAGCGCCGCGTCGTCGCTGATCGGCATTTCCGTACTGATCGGTTCCATGTCCGAGATCGACCGGATCGCAGTCGTTTTACCCGCACCCATTTCACCGACAAAAACCAACTTGGTTGCCATAGCCGTCAGACCTGAAGCCCCTTGGAGAAGTTGAGCCCGAATCGCTTGGCGATACGTGTGAAGAAGCCGGACACCTTGTTGCCAGAACCCTGCGCGGGAGCAAGCTCGGCGCCACTGCCATCAAGCAGCCCGGTACAAGCCGCCGCGGCCATGATACGGGCAATATCATCCAGCGACGTGCCGGTCGCCTGGGCCAGTTCGCCCGACTGCCATGCCCGTCGCATCATCGCCGCCATCGGCAACAGCCATTGCACTGGCAATTTGCCGGTTTCCACCTCGGGCCAGCCGCGCAGCTGACATGGGCTTGCGCTCTCCCGTTGCAGCAGCGGCTCCGGCGACAGTGCTGCCGCCTGCCAACAGAAATCCTCGAATGCATGGGTGCTGACCGCGTCGGCCATGCAATCATCCACCGACTCGGCGCTGCCAAGCTGCGACAGGGTCCAACCCGGCTCGGCAGCGGCCTTGAGGAAATTTTCGTAGGGCAGATCGCGCAGCAGGGTTACCCGCGTATGCGTAGCATCGATCAGCAGCTTGACCAGGCCCATGTGCAGCAGACAGGGCTTGCCCTTGCTGCCACTCAAACTGCGAAACAGCGTACGCGGCTTGAAACGCTCGCCACTGTCATCAGACGCCAACAACAGCTGTCGCAACTGCTGGAAAATGTCGCGGACGCTGGCGCCATAGGCCACGCCCGGAATAGTCAGACCCGACAGCATCTTGCGCGTGACCGCCAACACCGGCAAACCCTGCTGGTTGGCCTCGCGCAGCAACTGCTGGCCATTGCTGTCATCGATGCAGGCCACCAGCAGATCCACCTGCTGGTGATTCCACTCCTGCACCTCGGCCTGGATGTACTCGGCCATCAGCAACGAGCTGGCAACCTTCAGCCGCATCATGTGCAGGACATCCAAACCCTGACAGCCGATCACGGCGGCAGAGATTTTGCGGGCGGGTGCACTCATCGTGTCGATCGGTTCTGTGAGTCGAAGCACTGCTGGCGCACCACTGCTCCGTCGCGGAGCAGTGGTGCGTCATTGCATCACTTGAAATCGAGCGTCTGTTCGAACGACTTCAGCTCGTGACGTGCCAGCGCCAGGTTGGCGCGCGAACGGTCCAGCACCACGTACAGGAACAGGTCCGCATTGCTTTCCAGCGGACGAACCAGGTGGTACTGCTTGGTCAGGGTGATCAGAATGTCTTCGATCGCATCGGTGATGCCCAGCGAAGCGGCAACGCGACGCTTGGCGCGCACTACTTCGGTATTGCCAGCAGCGGCAACTTCCAGATTGATCGGACCACCACCCAGCATGCCCAGGGCCATGCCGCTATCGCTGTCGACCAGTGCAGCACCGACGAAACCAGCGATCTCATTCAACTTGTCCAGCTTGACGTTCCCAGCCATTTGATTCTCCATTCCTGATCGATTGATGCGTAAGTGTCGAGTGCAGCCATGCCGCTGTGCAGCGCTGGCAACACCTCGGTTTGTCGTACCCGAACCCGTTCACCCGCGCTGCCTCCCTGGCATGCCAGGCAAGCTGCAGCGCCGATGATTTACAGCCAGAGAGTTACAACAACACCTTGATCCGCGCCGCAGCATCGCGAGCGGCGTACAGCAGGATTGCAAGGGAGGTATCGGCATGGCCGAGCGCGGCCAGCGTATAGGGCCGGTCCGCAGCAACGCGTACCAGCACCATGCTGCCCTGTGAGGTGGACATGGTCACGTAGTCGGCCGCCGTCAGGCCGAGCTCGCGCGACAAGGTTTCCCCAAGCGTCAGGAAGGAATTGCTCATCGCTGACAAGCGTCGTGGATCGAGCTTGTTCAACGAACGGTGAGCGATCGCACGGCCATCGGCCGTGGAGACCAGCAGCATGGAAATGCCAACGTTGCGGTCGATGACGGTGTCGAGTGCTGTTTCCAGGGCACGGCTGTCAACCGTGACCGAGGGTGTACCTACATCACTCATCTTCGCCCGTACCTTTTCCAACGTTGCTGTTTCCACGACTACTTCCCCCTGTTTGCTGTCGCCGGATGCAGACTCTCGATTGCATCAAACCGCGACGTCCATCACGAACGAGATGGTAATTATGAATACGTGGATGCCGCGTGAACACTGAAACCCGTCTTACTGCTTGCGGGGCTCTCCCCTATTCCCCGAGGCCTGAAAAGTGGTTGTAGCCTTGCCTTGAAGCCGCCAGCACAGCACCCTCCTGGTTGATCACCTGTACCCCTGTTCCGGCTCGAATATAGCCAATCCGGGTAAGCGGAACTGCTACGGATGCCATGGTTTCGTGCACCGCCTGCCGCAGTGCCTGCGGCGCGGTGAAGCACAACTCATAGTCGTCGCCGGCACTGCCACGCAACGCCATGAACGCCTCGGACAGGCCCGCCTGCGCGGCCGCCGACGAGGCCGGCAACGCGTTTTCAAGTACATCGGCGGCAACCCCGCTGCGTGCGCAGATGTGGCCCAGATCGGCGAGCAGACCATCGGATATATCCACCGCAGCACTCGCGATACCCCGCAACGCACGGCCCAGTTCAACCCGCGGCGTTGGCCGCGCCAGGCGCTGGCGTAGATGCTCCAGCGCTGCATCGCCTGCAATCCGGCTTACATCCAAGGCCTGCTGCTGCCACAACGCCAGGGCCAGACCGGCTTCACCCGGCACGCCACTGACCCAGATGTCGTCGCCAAGCTGCGCACCATCACGGCGTAATGCCTGCCCCGCTGCTGCCTGGCCCATCGCGGTGATCGAGATCGACAGCGGACCACGCGTGGTGTCACCGCCAATCAGGGCGATGCCATGCAGATCGGCCAGTTGGAAGAAACCTTGGGCGAATTGATCGACCCAGTCCGGATCGGCATCGGGCAGCGACAGCGACAAGCTGCACCAAGCCGGTTGCGCGCCCATTGCGGCCAGATCGGACAGATTCACCGCCAATGCCTTCCAGCCGATATCGGCGGGCGGCGTTTCCGCCGGAAAGTGCACACCTACGTTGAGCGTATCGGTGGTCACCACCAGCTGCTGGCCGGGCGCCGGCTGCAGCAAGGCCGCATCGTCACCAATGCCGAGCACGATGTCAGCGCGCGCGGCGGTACGACTACGGATCCGTTCGATCAGTCCAAACTCGTCAAGGCTCATGATCGCGCTCCCTTAAAAACAACAACGCCGGTGCCGATGATGCCGGCCCGGCGCTGTAGCAAACCCCATCGGTGGCGAAACCGCCGCCGTCGGTTATTGGTTGGATTCAGTCTTGCGCCACTCTAGCGCGGCACGATCAAGCACGCCATTTACGTAGGTATGGCCGTGTTCGGAGCCGAAACGCTTGGCGGTTTCGATGGCTTCGTTGATCACCACGCGGTACGGCACGTCCTGGCGGTAACGCAGCTCATAGGCTGCCACGCGCAGCACTGCACGCTCGATGGCATCGACTTCTTCAACGGCGCGGTCGACGAACGGGGCCAGCGCCTCGTCCAGATCACGACGGTTGTCGAGCACGCCACGCAGCAGACTTTCGAAATACACCAGATCGGCGATTTCATGGGCCTGCTCATGGGCAAACTGGGCCAGCAGCGACTCGGCGTTGCCGCCGGAGATCTGCCAGGCGTAGATGGCCTGCAGGGCACGGCGGCGCGCGCGCGAGCGCAGCACCGGATCGATGCCGTCGCGACGGACCGGCTTTCCGGCAGGCTTGCCGTTGTTCTTGTTGTTCATGGCAGCTGTTCCAGAAGATTGACCATTTCAATTGCCGCCAAGGCGGCTTCCTCACCCTTGTTGCCGTGGCTGCCGCCTGCGCGGGCCTCGGCGTCTTCCACCCGCTCCACCGCCAGCACGCCATTGAGCACCGGCACGCCGAAATCCAGCTGGGCGCGCATCAGGCCTTCGGCACAACGGTCGGCAACGTGCTCGTAATGGCGGGTATCGCCACGGATCACACAGCCCAGGGTGATGATTGCAGCGTGCTGCCCGGCCGCAGCCAGGCGCGCCGCAACCAGCGGGATTTCCCAGGCACCGGGTACACGCACCACGTCGATGGCGTCCTCGCCGACACCGTTGCCGGCCAGGCTCTGGCGTGCGCCGGTCACCAGCGCATCGGTGATGCGGGCATTCCAGCGGCTGGCAATGATGGCAAAACGGGCCGAACCGGCCGGGCGGAGGTCGCCTTCGTAGTGGCTCATGGGGGCGTGGGGTTCCAAAAGGTGGGTAAGTCTAACGTGCGGGGGCTTAACCCGCGACGCAGAAAGCGGCTGCAAGCCCGGTCCAGCCGGGCTTGCAGGTCATGCCAGTGGCTCAGGGCTGCACGGTTTCGACGATTTCCAGCCCATAACCGGCCAGGCCGATCTGCCGGCGCGGGGTGCCGAGCACGCGCAGCTTGCCCAAACCCAGGTCCGACAGAATCTGTGCGCCGGCGCCGTTGCGGCGCCATTGACCTACATCCTTGTCCTTGCCGGGGGTGACCGGTGCCGGCTGCTGACGCAGACGGGCCAGCAGGGAATTGGTGTCACGCGGTGCCGACAGCACCACCATCACGCCGCTGCCGGCGGCGTCGATGGCGCGCAGTGCATCGGTATTGGCCACGCCGAAGTCGTCACGACGCCAGTGCAGCAGGTCGGCCAGCGGGTTTTCCACCTGCACGCGGACCAACGTCGGGGTTTCCTTGTCCGGGGTGCCACGGACCAGTGCGAAATGCAGGTCGTTGGCGATGCGGTCACGGTAGGTGACCAGCTTGAAGGCGCCGAACTCGGTGTCGATCTCGCGCTCGTCCACACGTTCGACGGTGTGCTCGGTGGCCAGGCGGTAGGCGATCAGGTCGGCGATGGAGCCCATCTTCAAACCATGCTCGCGGGCGAACACTTCCAGCTCCGGGCGGCGCGCCATGCTGCCGTCGGGGTTGAGGATCTCCACCAGCACGCCAGCCGGTTCCAGCCCGGCCAGCATCGCCAGATCGACGCCGGCTTCGGTATGACCGGCACGGGTCAGCACGCCGCCCGGCTGGGCGATCAGCGGGAAGATGTGGCCCGGCTGGTGCAGATCGGACGGCTTGGCATTGGCCTTCACCGCGGTGCGGATGGTGTGGGCACGGTCATGCGCGGAGATGCCGGTGGTCACGCCTTCGGCGGCTTCGATGCTGACCGTGAAATTGGTCTGGAACTGCGCGGTATTGGCCTGCACCATCGGTGCCAGGCCGAGATCGGCTGCACGGGTACGGGTCAGCGGCAGGCAGACCAGGCCGCGGCCGTGGGTGACCATGAAGTTGATGTCCGACGCCTTGACCAGCTCGGCGGCCATGATCAGGTCGCCTTCGTTCTCGCGGTCCTCGTCATCAACGATGACCACCATGCGACCGGCGCGGATTTCTTCCAGCAGTTCGGGAACGGGGGCGAAATTCATTGTGCGGCTCCTTGGCCCAGCAGGCGCTCGACATAGCGGGCGACCAGATCGATTTCCAGATTCACCGCACTGCCCACGCCGGTGGCGGAGAACGCGGTATTGGCGACGGTGTGCGGGATCAGCGCGACTTCAAAGCCTTCGTCATCGGCTTCGTTGACGGTGAGGCTGACACCATCCACGCAGATCGAGCCTTTCTTGGCGATGTACTTGAGCAGCGGCTTGGGTGCGGCAAAGCGCCAGCGCAGCGCACGTGCATCCTCATGGATGGACAGCACCTTGCCGAGGCCATCGACATGGCCGCTGACCAGATGGCCACCGAGACGGTCGGTTGGGCGCATGGCGCGCTCAAGGTTGATCACGGCACCTTCGGCCAGGCCACCAAGGGTGGTCAGGTCCAGGGTTTCGGTTGAGGCATCGGCCTTGAAGCTGCTGCCGTCGAAGTCAATGACAGTCAGGCAGACGCCGTTGACGGCGATGCTTTCGCCCATCTGCACCTGCTCGAACGGCAGGCTGCCGACGGCAAAGGTAAAGCGGACATCGCCGCCGATGGGTTCGCGTGCGGCCAGACGGCCGACGCCTTCGATGATTCCAGTGAACACTAACGTTCTCCGCAGTAGATGAGCGAAAAACGCCGCAAGGCAAACAGGCGCACGGCCCCCGCAAGGGGCCCGAAACACCGTCTTCTTTCATCCGGACTATGACCGTCGGCTCCGGAATCTGACCGGATCTGCTGACCTCCAACCGGGCAGCCGCACTGCTGTGCGGACCTTGCTGGAGCGCTCGCGGGCTCGTGCAGCGCCCTTTTGGAGCATTGCACCTACCGCCGGTGGGGAGTTGCACCCCGCCCTGAAGACGTTTGTGAGTGCCGGCGAACCGGCCCGGTGATTGTACCAGCGCCGCCCCGGGGAAGGCCCTGGCCGGGCTGAACAAGTGCTTCCCATCAATGGAACGGGCCAGATAGCCAGCGTAGTGCCGAGCCATGCTCGGCAAAGGCTTTACCAGCGAAAAGCGGCCCTCACCCCAACCCCTCTCCCGCACGCGGGAGAGGGGCTAAAGCGAGGGGCTAAAGCGTAGTGCCGAGCCATGCTCGGCAAGGGCCTTACCGGCAAAAAGCCACCCTCACCCCAACCCCTCTCACGCACGCGGGAGAGGGGCTAAAGCGTAGTGGGGGGGGGGGGGGGGGGGGGGGGGGGGGGGGGGGGGGGGGGGCGGGGGGGGGGCGGGGGGCCCGCGGCTGTAAGGGGGGGCCGGGCGCCGCCCCCGCGGGGGCG
>NZ_JBRREI010000047.1:0-36757 GCF_056760195.1 Stenotrophomonas sp. STEN020 | reverse complement strand
CCCACCGCCGCGTCGGCCCCCCCCCCTCCCGGCCCAGCCCACCCACCAACCCCCGGCGCAGGCCCGCGCAATGCGCGGAAACGGCGCTCCCGGAACCGCCCCACCCGAGCATGGCTCGGCTCTACAGTGAAGCATCCCGTGACGCCTATACGCAGCCCCCTGCAGCAGCAGGGTAGTGCCGAGCCATGCTCTGCAGAGGCTTTCCCGGCAATGCCCCAGCCGAGCATGGCTCGGCTCTACAGTGGGGCTTCACCCGCAATCCCAACCTGCTTGCAGAAGCTGCACCGAACCTGCGCTTCAAGGCGCTACTGGATGATGGCTCCAACGCCCTTCGGCATCCATTTCCAGACAGGTCCCCGATCCGCTCGACGGGCAGGCATCCACCGCGTGGATCTGCTCCAACGGCACATCCAGCCGCCATGCCAGACCATGCAAACCAATCGCATAGAAGCGCTGGTCATCAGCCACATGCACCCACAACGGAACCTTCAGCTGCTGCGCAGCCAACTGCTGTACCGATGCCTCCGCCCAGCGCGCGCGACCGATAAGACCCGGGTGATCCAGCCAGCGCGTTCCCGCCACCGACACCCAGCACGACAGCGCCATCAGCACTGCCACCAGCACAGCGACGCGGCGGCCCTGCAGCAATCGCGCCAGCACGATGGCCGGCAGGATCGCGGAGATCGCGGCGTAGTATTCGTAGCTGTTCCAGACCAGCGGGAAGTAAGGCGCGTAGGCGACAACGGCAAACACCGCCAGCAACGCCCATTGGCGACGATCCAGACGCCGCCATCCGCCCTTGGATGCAGCCAGCACCCAGCCGAGCACAACCGGCAAGGCTGCCAGCAGCGCCCAGGCGGCGCCCTTCAGCAGCTCGCCGGTGGCGATCATGCGCAATGCCTCACGTGGCACGTTGAACAACCACGCACCAAACGACGCACCATTCCTGATCAGGTTGCCGCCAAAGCCGTAGGCGTACTCCGGCGCAGGGGGAAGTGTGGCTTTCTCACGCAGTAACAGCCAGATTCCGCCAAGAACCAAGCATGAGATAAGAACCAGCCACTCGCCACGGCGCAAGCGCGCGCCGGTGAACAGACTGCAGATCAGCATCAGCACCGGCAACAGGATCGCCGACTCTTTGCTGAGCAAGGCAACCGCCAGCAGGCACGGTACCGCCGCCAGCAACAGCAGCCGCTTGCCTGCGGTCGCAACGGAGGCTGCCAACCATGCAGCGAGCAAAAGCGTGGTGAACAGCACCAACAGCGGGCTGTTGGCTGCAGCAACCCAATGCACCGTCAGCAGACTGACGGCCAGCACACCATAGAAACCTGCGCTCAAACCCGCCACTGCCCAGCGCGCCGGCCAGCCGGCAACGCGTGCGATGGTCAGCCCCAGTACGCCAACGCCAAGTGCCGCCAGCAACTGCAGCACGAGCATGACTGTGTGTGCGACCAGCACGTGGCCACCCATCACACCCTCAACCACACGCCACCACGCCGTCTGCGACAGTGGCCGCCAGAACAGTTCCGGCTGCACTGGCCAGAAGGTTTCCGACCACGGCTGGCTGGCCAGATTGGCCAAGCGCGCTGCATGTAAAAAAACGTAGTCGTCACCCCAGAACGGGGTCCATAGCGCAGGCACCCAGATCACGGCCGCCAACACAAGCAACACCAACATTGTCAGCAGGTCCGAACGTACCGGCCGAGCTGTCACATTCGCATCCATACTTGTTGCTCCACGGTGTTGCCTGCAAACGCAGGTTCATCAGCACTGGCAGGGTCAATGCCCTGCCGCTGCCAACTCAGCCCAACAGGGTTTCCAGCACGGCCATGCGCACGGCGACGCCGTTGGCGACCTGGCGCAGCACCCACGACTGCGGGCCGTCGGCCACTTCGTCGGTGACTTCCACACCACGGTTGATCGGCCCCGGATGCAGCACTGCTGCGTCCTTGGCTGCGCGCTTCAGGCGTTCGCTGTTGAGGCCGTACTGGGCGTGGTACTGCTCCAGCGATGGCACCAGGCCTTCTTCCATGCGCTCGCGCTGCAGGCGCAGCATCATCAGCGCATCAACGTCCTCCAGCATTGCGTCGAAATCCTGCCCGACCACGCAGCCGTCAAGGATGCCATCCTCCGGCAACAACGACTGCGGGCCGCAGACGCGGATCTCGCCAACGCCCAAGGTGCGCATCGCCTGCAGATCGGTACGCGCAACGCGCGAGTGCTTCACGTCGCCGACGATCACCACCTTCAACCTGGAAAAATCGCTGCCCTTGGCCTGGCGCAGGGTCAGCATGTCGAGCAGGCCCTGGGTCGGGTGCGCGCTGCGACCGTCGCCGGCATTGATCAGCGCGGTGCCCTCGCCTGCCACGCCAGCCAGTTCAGCCACCGCACCATCGTCCGGGTGGCGCACGATGAAACCACGCACGCCCATCGCTTCCAGATTTTTCAGCGTGTCGCAGGCGGTTTCGCCCTTGCGTGCGGAAGAGGTGGATGCGTCGAAATTCAACACATCGGCGCCCAGCCGCTGCGCCGCCAGCTGGAACGAGCTGCGGGTGCGGGTCGAGGGTTCGAAGAACAGGGTGCACACGCCGGTGCCGGCCAGCACCGTACGCTTGTTGTTGATGCGGCCGACCGCGGCATCGCGGATCTGGCCAGCACGGTCGAGCAGCTGCAGCAGGGTTTCCCGCGGCAACCCATCCAGGGTCAGCAGGTGGCGCAGGCGTCCTTGGGCATCAAGTTGCGAAGCGGTCATGGCAGGGTCTTCGACAGTCAGGAAATTGGGGTGGCTTCGTGCGGCGCCGACAACCAGCGCTCGATGATGACGGCGGCGGCGACGGCGTCGAGGTTGGCGGCATCGCGGCGGCGCTTGCGGCCCTCGGCGCGCTCCACGGCAAAACGCTGCGCAGCCTCGACCGAGCTGGAGCGCTCATCCACCAGCAATACCGGCACTTTGTAGCGCTGCTGCAGCTGCCTGGCAAAGGCATGCGCGCGCTTGCGGTTGGGCTGGTCTTCGCCTTCCAGGGTGAGCGGATCGCCGACGATCATGCCTTGCGGCCGCCATTCCTTGTGCAGCTTGTCCAGCGCGTTCCAGTCCGGGCCATTGCCATGCACATCGACGACCGCGATCGCACGTGCGCCGACGCCCAGCGAGCTGCCAATGGCAACGCCGATGCGACGCGAGCCGACATCGAAGCCCAGTACCGTGCTGCTGGTGGAAAGTGTGTTGGACTCAAGCACGGCCGCTGTATCCGGTGACCAGGAACAGATCAACACCGATGCGCGCGCCAGCCAACTGCCAGCGCTCGTCCAGGGGCGTTTCGAACAGCACGGCGGCATCGGCAGGCACGGTCAGCCAGCTATTTTCCGCCAGCTCCTGCTCCAGCTGCCCTTCACTCCAGCCAGCACAGCCAAGCGTGACCAGCGCATTGCGCGGACCTTCGCCGCGCGCCATGGCTTCGAGGATGTCACGGGACGTGGTCAGGTAGAGGCCATCGCCCACCTTCAGGCTGGAATCCCATTCGCGGGCGTCGTCATGGATGACGAAACCGCGTTCAGTGTGGACCGGGCCGCCATTGAGCACCGGCACGGCGCGCAGGTCGCCATCGTCGGTATCAATCGCCATCTGTGCGAACACATCGCCCAAGGTGAAATCGGAGAGCTGGTTGACTACGACGCCCATGGCGCCGTTTTCGTCGTGCTGACAGATCAAGGCCACGCTACGCGCGAACAGGGGGTCGACCAGCGATGGCAAAGCCACCAGCAGGTGATTGGAGAGAGGTGGCGACAACGCAGACATGTCTGCATTCTACCGGCTGCGGCCGTTCGACGCTTCGCAGCGGCGATAATCGGGGTTCCCTTAACGCGGAGACGCCCATGACCTATTACTGTGATTTCGCCCCGGGCCACCCCGTGCACGGGCCGTACCACGAGAACGAGTACGGCTTCCCGCAGCGCGACGAACGCGAGCTCTTCGAGCGCCTGCTACTGGAAATCAACCAGGCCGGCCTGAGCTGGGAAACCATCCTGCGCAAGCGCGAGGGCTTCCGCAGCGCCTACAGCGGCTTTGACGTGGACGCGGTCGCGGCCTATGGCCAGGCAGATATCGCCCGCCTGCTGGCCGATGCCAGCATCATCCGCAACCGGCTCAAGGTGCTGGCGGCGATCCACAACGCGCAGGTGATCCAGGGCCTGCGCGCGTCGCATGGCGGCTTTGCAGAGTGGCTGGATGCGCATCATCCGCTACCCAAGACGGACTGGGTGAAGCTGTTCAAGAAGACCTTCCGGTTTACCGGCGGCGAGATCACCGGGGAATTTCTGATGAGCCTTGGCTATCTGCCGGGGGCGCACCGGGAGGATTGCCCGGTACATCCGCAGCTACTGAGCCAGGGACCTGCCTGGCTGAAGAAATGAGCACATGTTCACAGGGGACTGCTGGAGCGGGAGTACGAGTGAAGCCGGGAAAACGAAAGCGTTTCCTCGCAAACTCCCGCACCGATCAAACCCCTGTTGGAAGCGATCTCAGCGCAGGAACGCGCCGACCAGCGCCAGGATGAGAAACACTCCACCGATGGCAATGATCAGCACGTGCCAGACGGTCAAACGATCTTGCCTGCGCGTGTCCAGCCGTAGCGACTGCCGATAGCTGCGCAACAGCGAGTTCATCGGCAACAGCGGCAAAAAGGCGAGCACCCCAAAAATCCAGAAGCTCCCGCCGAACATCCGCGGAAAAATCATGGAAAGATTGGGAACGGCGTTGAGCAGGAAGTACACAAGCGCTAGAAGCACAGGCGGGAACGCCATCTGTCGGCGTCGCCCCGACGCGTACTGATTCAGCTGAGCGAAGCAACTGAAGCACCAGAGCGGAGCGAACACCGCCCGCCAGAACGGCCAGATGCCGGCAGCTTCCTGGTCTTCGATGGCGCGCCAGTTACGGTAGAACCAGTACGGCACATACAAGCCCAAGGTGGTCAAGCTCATCGCGATGAGCTTGCCAGTCGAGGGCGCGAACAAATCCGGGTGCACCCGCTCCTCGTCGGAAGCAAGCGGGGACAACGGAACCGCGGGAGCAGCCACCGAAGCGGCTGCTGGGGCCGCTGGGGCCCGATAAGGGTCTTGCACTTCCATATGCAGCAACTCCTTTTGCCTTGATTGTGATTGGTAGCTACGAATCAGCGAACTTCAGCAATCTCCACGCCATCCAGACCCTGCGACAAGGTCTTGGCGTCGCCACCCTGCGACAGCTTGATGCGCAGGCGCACTTCGTTCTGCGAATCGGCGTAACGCAAGGCGTCGTCGTAGCTGATCTCGCCGGCCTGGTACAGCTCGAACAGGCTCTGGTCGAAGGTCTTCATGCCCAGCTGCACGGAGTCGCGCATCACTTCCTTGAGCTTGTGCACTTCGCCGTCGCGGATATAGTCCTGCACCAGCGGCGTGCCCAGCAGGATTTCCATCGCCACGCGGCGGCTCTTGCCGTCCGGGGTCGGCACCAGCTGCTGCGCGACCACACCCTTCAGGTTCAGCGACAAGTCCATCAGCAACTGGTTGCGGCGGTCTTCCGGGAAGAAGTTGATGATGCGGTCCATCGCCTGGTTGGCGTTGTTGGCGTGCAGCGTGGCCAGTACCAGGTGACCGGTTTCAGCAAATGCCACCGCGTGGTCCATGCCCTCGCGGGTACGGATTTCGCCGATCATGATCACGTCCGGCGCCTGCCGCAGGGTGTTCTTCAGTGCCGCTTCCCAACTGTCGGTATCGATGCCGACTTCGCGCTGGGTGACGATGCAGCCCTCGTGCTTGTGCACGAACTCGATCGGGTCTTCGATGGTGATGATGTGGCCGGTCGAGTTCTGGTTGCGGTAGCCGATCATGGCCGCAAGCGAGGTCGATTTACCGGTACCGGTGGCACCGACGAACAGGATGATGCCGCGCTTGGTCATCGCCAGCGTCTTGATCACCGGCGGCAGGTTCAACTCTTCCACGGTGGGAATGCGCGTCTCGATGCGACGCAGCACCATGCCTACCTGGTTGCGCTGATAGAAGCAGCTCACACGGAAGCGACCCACGCCGGATACACCAATGGCGAAGTTGCATTCGTGGGTTTTTTCGAACTCCTCACGCTGCGACGGCGTCATCACGTTGAGCACCATGTCGCGGCTTTGCTGCGCCGTCAGTGGTGTCTGGGTGATCGGCGACAGCTTGCCGTTGACCTTCATCGACGGCGGCATGCCGGCGGTGATGAAAAGGTCGGACGCCTTCTGGTGCGCCATCAGCTTGAGGAACGAGGTGAAATCAATGGTGCTCATGGGATGCTCCTTCGGAGCCGGGAATGGGGAATCGCAAATAGGGAATCGTCAAAGCCGGCGATCTGGGAACGGAGTCGGGAACTGCCTTGGCTATACCGACTCCCGACTCTCCATTCCCATTTCCCTGCTTACTCGAACAGACGCTTGTCCTTGGCGTATTCCTTGGCCTGGTTGCGCGTGACCAGGCTGCGCTTGACCAGATCCTGCAGGTTCTGATCCAGCGTCTGCATGCCCACCTGCTGGCCGGTCTGGATGGACGAGTACATCTGCGCCACCTTGTCTTCGCGGATCAGGTTACGGATGGCCGGTGTTGCCACCATGATTTCGTGCGAGGCCACACGGCCGCCACCGACGCGCTTGAGCAGTGCCTGCGAAATCACCGCACGCAGCGACTCGGACAACATCGAGCGCACCATCGGCTTTTCGCCGGCCGGGAACACGTCGATGATACGGTCGATGGTCTTGGCCGCCGAGCTGGTATGCAAGGTGCCGAACACCAAGTGACCGGTTTCTGCCGCAGTCAGTGCCAGACGGATGGTTTCCAGGTCACGCAATTCGCCGACCAGGATGATGTCCGGATCTTCACGCAAGGCCGAGCGCAGGGCTTCGTTGAAGCCGTGCGTATCGCGGTGCACTTCGCGCTGGTTGATCAGGCACTTCTGCGAGGTGTGCACGAATTCGATCGGGTCCTCGACGGTGAGGATGTGACCGTATTCGTTCTTGTTGATGTGATCGATCATCGCCGCCAGCGTGGTCGACTTGCCCGAACCGGTCGGGCCGGTCACCAGGATCAGACCCTGCGGCTGCTCGATCAACTCACGGAAGATCGGCGGGCAGGCCAGGTCTTCCAGCGTCAGCACTTCCGAGGGAATGGTACGGAACACCGCACCGGCACCACGGTTCTGGTTGAACGCGTTGACACGGAAGCGCGCCAGCGAGGGAATCTCGAACGAGAAGTCGACCTCGAGGAACTCTTCGTAATCACGACGCTGCTTGTCCGACATGATGTCGTACACCAGCGCGTGCACTTGTTTGTGGTCCAGGGCCGGGATGTTGATGCGGCGGACGTCACCGTCCACACGGATCATCGGCGGCAGGCCGGCGGAAAGATGTAAGTCCGAGGCCTTGTTCTTGACCGAGAACGCCAAAAGTTCAGCGATGTCCATACGCGCTCTGTCCCCTGCGTTGCGAGTATATGTAAGGTGTTTCCCCTGGCGGGCAGTATAAGCCTTCCCACGTAAGAGGTAGATGCTTTGCAAACCGTGTCTTTGGCCACCCTCCGGCAGCAGATCGACGCTGCTTCCAGCCCCTCCCGGGCAGTCCGCCTGCTGGCCGTTTCCAAGCTGCAGCCGGCCGCTGCGGTGGCCGCTCTGGCCGCCCAAGGACAGCGCGCCTTTGGTGAAAACTATGTGCAGGAGGCTGCCGCCAAGATCGCCGAGCTGGCCGAACTGGGCCTGGAGTGGCACCTGATCGGCCACCTGCAGTCCAACAAGGCCGAGCTGGCCGCGCAGGTCTTCGACTGGGTGCAGACCGTGGACCGGGCCAAGCTGGTCGGCGCCCTGGCCAAGCACCGCCCGTCCGCTTTGCCCCCCCTCAATGTGCTGATCCAGGTCAACATCGACGACGAGGACAGCAAGCATGGCTGCGCTCCGGAGCATGTCGCCGCTCTGGCCGCAGCCATCGCCAGCGAACCGCGGCTCTGCCTGCGCGGCCTGATGGCAATCCCCGCGCCGTTCCCTGAAGTGACCAAGCGGCAGGCCGCGTTTGCGCGGATGCAGGATCTGTTTACCGACCTCGCCGCGCATTACCCGCAGGTCGATACACTTTCGATGGGCATGAGCAGTGACTTTGCCGAAGCCATCGCCGCCGGCTCGACCATGGTCCGGGTCGGCACCGCCTTGTTCGGCCAACGCCCTTCCCCTTGATCGCACTGAGATTGGATTGATGACCAGCAGCCCGCACGCAGACCTCCCCGACACCCAGCTCCCCGACACTGATATCGCCTTCATCGGCGGCGGCAACATGGCGCGCAGCCTGATCGCCGGTTTGCTGCGGCGCGGCATGGCCGCCAGCCGCATCCACGTCGCCGAACCGGTCGCCTCCCTGCGCGAGGCGCTGGCCCAGGACTTCGGCGTGCAGACCTACAACGCCGCGGAAGCCGCCGCGGGCCATGCTGGGCTGTGGCTGATGGCGGTAAAGCCGCAGGTGATGCGAACGGTCTGCGAAGCCTTGAGTCCGATCGCCGCCGCACAGCAACCGGTAGTCGCCTCGATCGCCGCCGGCATCACCGCCGCGCAGCTCGAGCGTTGGCTGGGTGGCAATCAGGCCATCGTCCGCGCCATGCCCAACACTCCTGCCCTGCTCGGCGCCGGCGTCACCGGCCTGTTCGCCAACCCGCGCGTCTCCGCCGCCCAGCGCGCGCAGACCGAACAGGTACTGACCAGCGCCGGCCGCACCGTCTGGATCGAGAGCGAAGCACTGATGGACGCGGTCACCGCCGTCTCCGGCAGCGGCCCGGCCTATGTGTTCCTGCTCGCCGAAGCGATGGAAGCAGCAGCGCTGGAACAAGGCCTGCCGGCGGATGCAGCGCGCACGCTGGTGCTGGACACAGTCCTCGGCGCCGCGCGCATGCTAACCGAAGCCGGCGAAGCTCCGGCCGAACTGCGTCGCCGCGTAACTTCCCCGGGCGGCACAACGCAGGCAGCCATCGAAACATTCCAGGCCGGCGGCTTTGAAGCGCTGACCGCGAAAGCCATTGATGCGGCAGCCAAGCGAGGCAAAGAGCTTTCTGCTGCGAACGATTGAGCAGCACGAACTCTGTAATTCGCAAGCAATGCCAAGCCCCTCTCCCCTTGTGGGGTGAGAGGAGCAGCTTGCGAACCACCGGTTCGCTGCCCATCGAACGCCCTTGCGCTGGCGCAAGGGCCGGGGCGCGGAGCGGGGGTTGGGGAGAGGGGGCAAGGCGAAGCCTTGTCGCTTCTGAACCCTCAGAAAGAAGTCTCCTTCCAACAACCAACACCACAGCCAAAGGAGCAATCCACCATGCACCGGCTCGCCCTAACGCTGTCCTCCACCCTGCTGCTCACCCTCGCCGCCTGCTCCGCGGAACCCTCCCCGCAAGCAGCCGTCATCCAGCAAGCGCAGCCCAGCCACGCCGACCTCGGCAAGCTGCGCGTGCACTACAACCTGCTGCCAACGCTGGCCATGAATGAGGCAGTCGCCCGCAGCTACCAGGTGCAGCGCGAGGCCGACCGCGCCCTGTTGGTGGTTGCCCTGCGACAACTGGAACAAGGCGAAGAGCTGCCGGCAGATGGCAAGGTACTAGCCATCGCCACCGACCTCTCCGGCAAGCGCCAACAGATTGACTTGCGTGCGGTGCGTACCGGTTCCTATACCGATCTGATCGGTGTGCTCGACGCGCATCCACGCGATCAACTGCGCGTGGATCTGCAGATAAGCGCGGACGCAGGTGCGGGAAACGTTCGCTTCGAGCGAAATTTCTGAATCCCGCCGAAACAACAAGCATCGTTTTGTTTGTTGTTTCAGCGCTGTATTCCGCTTTGAAATGGCCCCGGGAAAAGCGCGCATTTCCTTTCCCAATCAACTCGATATGACATCGCGACCGACATCGCATTGCAGCGTGCAATGTTGATGTGCTGTGCCCGCGCACATCGCAAAGTCAAATTGACATGTAAGTGATGCAAACGATACTGGCCGCCTTTCCAATTCCGCGCACGCTGCAGAAATGCCGCCAGCGTCGGACAAAGTGATGTCCCTTGCCAGCTGACAACTCCCCCTCATCGTTGCTGCAGCTGCAAGGCTGGGGCATGAGCCGTGGCCAACGCACCGTGTTGGCCAGCATTGATCTGAGCATCAGCGGCAACGGCATCGTGGTGTTGATGGGCCCAGGTGGCACCGGCAAATCTTCATTGCTGCAGGCACTGTCCGGCCAGAGCAACGCGCATGGTGAGCGCTGGGGCACGCTGCTGTTCCAGGGCGCGCCGCTGGAGGCAGCAACGCAGCCGCCGGTACTGGTGCAACAGCATGCACGCGAACTCGGCTTCAGCGTGCTGGAAAACCTCAGCGCCGCGCTGCGCGCGCAATCAGACAACAAGCCACAGGCGCTGCGCGAAGAGGTCGACGCGCGCCTGCAGGCCTTGGGCGCCACTGCCGTCGCTGCACATCTGCAGCACAAGGTGATCGATCTACCACGCGGACTGGCCCGGCAAGTCGCCATCCTGCGTGCCGCCTTCAGCGGCAGCGCACTGTTGCTGATCGACGAGCCCACCAGCGAGCTGGAACCGGCTGATGCCGAAGCAGTGCTCAAGCTGATCGAACGTCTTTCTGCCAACCACTGCTGCCTGGTCAGCCTGCACCATCAAGGCCAGGCCCGACGTATAGCGTCGCGGGTGATCCTGCTGGCCGGTGGCCGTGTGCAGGTTGACGCACCTGCAGATGCGTTCTTTGCCAATAGCAGCCAACACCCGGTGCTGGCGCAGTTCCTGCGCACCGGCAGCTGCCATGTGCCGGCGCCGGATGCGCGTGCCGAGGAACTGGCCGACGGTGTGGCTGCGCCCGCCCCGGTTGTCATCGCTGAAAAAGCGCCAAGCCGACCTGTCACCGCTGCGGCCGAAACGCCCATTGCTCGTCCGTTGCAAGTTTCTACACCTGCACCGGTCCGTCTGTCCGCCACGCCGTCACGGCGCGGCCCCAACGGCTTCCACTGGCTGGTGCCGGGCAAGCTCGCCGGCTGCCCGATGCCCGGTGTGGTATTCGCCATCGAGCACGATCTGGCGCTGCTGCGCGGCATGGATGTCACCGTGCTGGTCAACCTGACCGAACGCGAGATGCCCGCCGAGCGGCTGGCTCCCTACGGGCTGCGCAGCTATCACCTGGGCATCGTTGACCGCGGTGCACCGCCGTTGTTGTGGGCCAAGCTGCTGCTGGCCAAGATCGAGGTGATGTTGCGCGAAGGCGAAGTCGTCGCCGTGCATTGCCTGGCTGGACTGGGCCGCACCGGCTTGGTGCTGGCCGCGTGGTTGATACGCGAAGGGCTCACCGCCGATGAAGCACTGCGCCGCCTGCGCACGCTGGATCCGGGTTTCGTGCAGTCGCAGGAGCAGGAAGACCTGCTGCATGCGCTGGAAGAAAACCTGCTGATCCGCGCCTGCGATTGATCAAACCATGAGCGATGCCGGGTCGCACTGCGGCCTTCGGGCGTCGCTTTTCCTTTTCTCCCCCTTCCGCAAGGATCCCCCATGTCCCTCGACACTACCCTGCAGCAATCCGTTGCCTCCATCCCCGAATGCGTGGCCGCCGGCTACGTCGATATCAGCTCCGGCATGCTGCTGTCGGTACGCACCGTCGACTCGCATCCGCGCGAAGTGCTGGATCTGGTCGCGGCCGCTACCGCCGATCTGTACCAGGGCCCGAACATCCGCAGCATCGAGCAGATGTTCCGTCGCGCACGCGGCCTGGAAGATCAGGAAGGCGCGCACTACTTCCAGGAAATCATCGTCAACAGCGAAAACCTGATCCACGTCTTCATGCGCGGCAAGCGCTACCCGGACTACGTGATGGTATTCGTCTGCCGCCGCACCGCCAACCTCGGCATGATGCTGACCCGCTCGCGTCTGGCGATGCCGCTGATCGAAGCGGAAATCTGATCCATCCGGGCCACGCAATGTGGCCCGGGCAGCAGGCACTGCTGGCGTGTCGTCCGATACCCGGCAGCTTGCCGACCCCGGCTCGCAACGCTAGCCCACGCGTTGCGGGCCTTCGCCGCGCTGCCCCAGCACGTCCTGCGGATTCAGCAGGCCGCAGCGTTTGAGCGACAGACAGCCGCAACCGATGCAGTCGCTGAGCTGGTCACGCATGAACTGCAGCGTTGCGATGCGCTCGTCCAGTTCCTTGCGCCAGCGCGCCGACATCTTCGCCCAGTCAGCCTTTGTGGGCGCGCGCCCTTCCGGCAGTTCTGCCAGGCGCTCGGCCACCGCCTGCAGCGGCATGCCCACCCGCTGTGCGGCCTGGATCAGCGCCAGCCGGCGCAGCACATCACTCTGGAATCTTCGCTGGTTACCGGCCGTGCGCTGGCTGTGGATCAGTCCCTTGCGCTCGTAGAAGTGCAAGGCCGATACCGCAACACCGCTGCGCCGGGCCACTTCACCTACACTCAGTTCCCGCGTGGACATCACTTGACCTCAACCATGGTTGAGGTGTGATGCTGCACGCCCCCCAGCCGCAACTCAAGCAGCAGCGCCGCATCATGAGTTCCCCAAGCATCGCGCCGGCAGCACCGGCCAGCAGCTCCATCCTTGCCCCGCAGTACCGCGCCACCACCTTCGGCATGGTCGCCCTGATCTCGCTGATCGCCTTCGAGGCGCTGGCTGTGGCTGCGGCCATGCCCAGCGTGGCGCAGGCCTTGGACGGGCTGCGCCTGTACGCGCTGGCCTTCGGCGGCGCACTGGCCACCAGCGTAATCGGCATGACTCTGGCCGGTCGCATGTGTGACCAGCGAGGCCCGGCAAGGCCGTTGTGGCTGGGCCTGGGCAGCTTCCTGATTGGCCTGTTGCTGGCCGGACTGGCGCCGCGCATGGACGTACTGATCGTCGGACGCCTGCTGCAGGGCGTCGGCATCGGCGCGATCTCCGTGTCGCTGTATGTGCTGGTGGCGCGCACCTATCCAGAAGTGCTGCGGCCGAAAGTGTTTGCAGCGTTCTCCGCCGGCTGGGTGGTACCTTCGCTGATCGGCCCCGGCCTGAGCGGCCTGATCGTGCAGCACCTGAGCTGGCGCTGGGTCTTCCTCATCGTGCCGGTGCTGGCCTTGCCGGCGGCCTGGCTGCTGTTGCCGGCCTTGCGCAGTACCCAAACCAGCATTCGCCGCGATGTCGAGCAGCGGCCGGTGGTGCGCTGGGCGATAGGCACAGCACTGGCCGCACTGTTGCTGTATGTCGGCGGACAGCTGCAAGGCATGCAAGCGCTGGCGGTGATGGCAGCCGCAGTCGCTGCACTGATCTTCTGTGCGCGTCATCTGCTGCCCAGCGGCACCTTGCTGCTGCGCCGTGGCCTGCCCAGCGTGATTGCCTTGCGCGGCATTGCCGCCTCGGCGTTCTTTGGCGCTGAAGCCTTCCTGCCACTGCTGCTGCAGCGCGAGCGCGACCTGTCGCCGCTGTGGGCGGGCGCAGCGCTCAGCCTGGGCGCGCTGGGCTGGTTCTCCGGTTCGTGGCTGCAAGGCCACCAGCACTTCGGTTGGCGTCGCACGCACATGCTGCAGACCGGCACCTGGCTGATGCTGGCTGGTCTACTGATTACCGTGCTCACGCTGTATCCGGGCGTGCCCTTGATGTTGGCACTTGCCGGCTGGTCGCTCACCGGGCTGGGCATGGGCCTGATCTATCCCAGCCTGTCAGTGCTGACCTTGTCGCTGTCGGCGCCGCACGAGCAAGGTGCAAACAGCTCGGCCTTGCAGCTGAGCGAAGGCATCGCGGTCGCCTCGACGCTGGCGATCTCCGGATCGCTGTTCGCCGCGACGGTCGGCGGCAATGAAACCACCGGCTATCTGCTGTGCTTCGTGGTGACCCTGCTGTTGGCGGCGATGGCGACCATGGTTGGCCGCCGCATCGGCTGAGCGGCGGCGACTGAGCGACGCTCAGTCGCGCAGTCCTGCAAGCTCCTGCACTGCCATCTTCTGCGTCGCAGTTCCTGTGCGATCCATTGCCCGGGCTGCACGCAGCCCGGCATAGGCTCAGTGCGCAGCGTCCACGCCTTCCACTTCCAGCAGGTCCTTGCGCAGAATGCGGCGCACTTCCAGCACTGCCTCCGGCGTCTCCTGCACGCTATGGCCAGACACGATCACCTTCTCCGACAGCGCGCCATCCAGATGCGCGCTCCAGTACGGCACCAGCCCATCGTCGGACTGGGGTGTAGGTACGTCGGCTTTGCGCTTGGCGATGATGGAGTGGTATTTCAGGCCCGGCTGGATCGGCAGCGCCGAGGACGCCTCGATGAAGGGATCGCTGGCCTTGAGGTTCTCGATGCTGTTGGTGATCACCGGCTCCTTGGGCTTCTTGCCATCGGCTTCGCCCGGGTCCTGCAGCGCCATGAAGGCGTCACCAAAGGCACCAAGAATGGTCAGCGGCAAGCGCACCAGCCTGCCGATCAAACGGCCGAGTCGGTTGCCCGCTGCATCCGTGCCCTTGTGCGGTGAAGCCAGGAAGATAGCGCGCTCCACATTCGGCTGCGGGGTGAAGTGCAGTACCGGCCCGAGCTTGGCTTCGACCCGTGCCAGCCGCTCGCCCTGCAGGTTGTAGCGCTTGCGGGTGTTCTCCCACAGCACATCGCCAGATTCACTAAGCATCAGCCGCGCGATCACACCGCCCATGCTGTGACCGATGAACACCATGTCGTGCGATGCCGGCGCCGTGCCCTTGGGATCGAAGTGATGCAGCGTGCTGTTGAAGGCCTTGCTGATTGTGTAACGGTTCAAGGCGATCGGCGCATTGGTCGGGTAATACACCGACCACACCTGGTAATGCTCGCGCATTTCCTCGTCGCCCATGATCTCGTTGGCCAGGTTCACCCAGGCCTCCGGGCTGCTGGCCAGGCCGTGCAGCATGAAGATGATGC
The DNA here is from genome assembly GCF_056760195.1 of Stenotrophomonas sp. STEN020. Taxonomy (NCBI): domain Bacteria; kingdom Pseudomonadati; phylum Pseudomonadota; class Gammaproteobacteria; order Lysobacterales; family Lysobacteraceae; genus Stenotrophomonas; species Stenotrophomonas sp. STEN020. The sequence goes on along the minus strand of NZ_JBRREI010000047.1, from coordinate 21,833 downwards.
GCTTGTTCGGATCGTAGGGCTGCATCAGATAGATATGCGGCTCGCGGATGCCAACGCCCCGCCCAAACAAGGTACGCAACGATTCAGTGGCGAACCCGGACTGGGCAAGCCACAAGCCATAAGCGGCGGTGAAGTTGGCCGCCAGCGGCACTTCCTGGCCCCGCATCTGGATGCTGGTGAGATCGGGCGAATAGGCCTGCAGCTGCACATGGCGGGTAGCCAGCACCTCTTCCAGGGTGTTCCCACTGAAGCTCAGCACCGCGGTGGCATTAATCGCCGGCATCTCGCTGTAGACCGGCAGCTGCTGGTTACGCTCCTCCACTTCCATCGCCTGTGCCAGTACCGGCGCTTCCATCATCGCTACCAGCTCGGCACCAAAGCCGTCGCGGCGATACGAGCTGCGCAGGCCGGCAAAGCTCACCGAGGACGCAGCGACCAGTTGTTTGGGTACACCTTCCAGCTTGAGCCCGTCGAACTGCGTGCTGATGGTCCAGTCATCCACCTGCACTGGCAGATTGATGTCCTCACCTTCCAAGGCACGCGTGCGGGTGCGCTGGAACACCACCGAGGCGGCCTGCTCGGTGGCGTAGTTGTAGTAATCCCGCACCTGGGTAAGCCGGTCTTCCAGGGCGCGCTGCGCCGGGCTGCGACCGCTGAAGAACAGGTACAGATAGGAATAGCGCGCGGTTTCCAGCCAGGCATTCAAGGCCGCTGGCGGCAGCTCGATCGGCTCATTGCCCTTGGCCTTGGGGGTGAGCGCCAAGGCTTCCTGCATCCACAGCTCGGCCAGGGTGGACAGGCGCTGCTCCGACTGCAGGCCGTCATTGGTGGTCACCGTCTGACGGCAGGTGGGCAGGTCCTTGCTGCAATCACTTTCGGTCAAGCCAATGACCGACAGCGACTCCTGCGACAAGGCACTGAGCTTGCCAGTGCTGAGGATGTCGCCACGCTTGAGCATCACATAGTCGGTGTTGCTCACCGCTTTCATCTTCACCATGGCGCAGCCGCTGGACAGCAGCAGCGCCATTACCGCGACCACCGGCAACAGCCGGCGTATCCATGTCTGCGGGTTGTGGGTCATGGGTTGGTTCCTGAGGCGGGAATGCCGGGTACGCCTGCACGTATCCGGGAAGAGAAATCAGCCACATCGCCCGCTTCGCGTGCACGCAGCGTTATACGCCCCGATTGTTGCAGAGTCGCCAGCGGCACGCCCGGGGTCAGCCCACCGACGTCGGCGGCGTACTCGGCCAGGTAACCGGAGGCCAGCAGACGGTAATCCAGCGGCAGCTTGGGCTGGATGCGCCGCATCAGCTCGAACACCACCGTGGTGCAGTTACTGGTCAGCGTGTTGTAGAAGCGCGGCTCTTTTTCCAGCAGCTGCGCGCGGTCCACATAGAAGCGCAGAAGATCGCGCATCTTGTCCGGGCTCAGCCCATGCAGGCGGTAAAGATAGACATCCTCGCCACGCACATTGCTGCGCGTCAGCACGATGTCGCGCTCATCCGAGGCCACCAGCACCGACTCGAACTTGCGGAAGAAGCCGCCCAGCGCCGAGAACGACTCGCCCTGCTCCTTGCGGATCTCCAGCGAGAACACCAGCTGGCGGCCATCGGCAAAGCCGAACGACACCAGCGTGTGGGCAATCGCCGGCCCCATCCAATAGGACAGAATCATGTCCACCGACTGCACCTGCGACAGATCGTACTCACGCGCCTCCCAGCGCACGTCGTAGTCCGTCTCGGTCCGCCAATGGAAGTTGCGCACGTTGTCGATGATCAGGCGGTCGCCCTCGATACGAGCGTGCAGCGGCTGCGCCACGTCATCGGCCCAGGCCCGGTCCTGCTGTGGGTCGATCGTTGCCCACCAGATCAGCATCACCGCAAACAGCGCCCCGAACACCGCCAGCGAATGCCAACGCCGCACCGGCCCAAAGCCCGCGCGGATCGCCCAGATACTGGGCACGCACCAGACCAGGATCGCCACGACCTTGGCCACCACATTGCCGGGGAACTGGTACCACAGTGCAAACCCGCCCCAGATACCGATGCACAGACACAGCAACGCCAACAGAACCCGACCGACGCCACGCACAACACTGCCCAGACGCCGCTTCCCAACATTTGCCACTTCACTCTCCTGAAAGACCCAACAGCCCCGGAAGCGCACCGCGCCAGGCCGGAACCATCACGAAATGAATGGGTCGCCAGCGACCCGCGGCAAAGATAGCCTGCCAGGCGCGGAAAGCGGAGTGAAACGGTTAAAAAGCCGGTTGAAGCGCAATGCCGTTCATTTAGACGGGCCAGCCAAGCAGACAGTCAGATAACCGCCGCAGCCCGGCATAAACGTAGCCCGGGTAAGCGCAGCGCACCCGGGGCCGTCCGCGAGCAAACTGAAACACCAAGAGACCCAACCTCCCGGGTGCGCTGCGCTTACCCGGGCTACACAACGGCCTGAAGCGGCCAATGGATTTCAGGCAGTACGGCCCGCCAACAGAACAGACTGGCGCGACCGGATCTCATTAATATTCGGCCCCTTAATCCCGCTCTCCAGCCAAGCCTCAACCTGCGGCAACAATGCCACAACCGAAGCCGCCAACTGGTCGTACTGACTTTGCTCGCTACCGAACGCCTTGAACGAAAAACCGCGAAAGTCTTTGTGCTGCTCCGTATCGATCAAGCGCTTTCTAAGCAGCGGATCGGTCTCGAACACCCTCTTTGGCACTTCTCCCGAATCAGGGTCAACCCAAGTCGCCGGAACGCGGCTGAACTCCAGGATGAAGCTGCCGCCATACGTCCAGTACTGGATCGACAGGAAGTCGCGGTGAACGTCACTGGAGCGAGCGAAGTTTGCTACGCCGCTGCCGCCGAACCCAAGCCGGCGGATCTCTGGCAACAGGATCTTCTTGATTGAGATGGCCAGCATTTGGCCGGGAGTTTTCACGAATACGGATCCCTGAATGAACCAAGTCGCCGTCATATCCCAGTACAAGAGCCTCTGTCAGCAAAAACCTTACTCTGCCCGCTATTTCTGCTGATCGCTGTTTCTACCTGAAAGGCCACCAGCCTGAACCTCTATGGGCCGCAGAGCCAACCCGAGCTAAGGCACCCAAAAGATATCTAGGCCCACTTGAAACAGCCCCCCTATAGCTTGCGTTTCACATACATTGGTATTAGATAAACACCCTTAAGCAAGTGCTCACATATATCCAACGCTAAAGAGAGCTGACCCGAATCGTGAGGAATAGCTTCGTGAGCGGCGGAGTTTCCAAGAGTGCGTATCATATGCAGTATCCGCGCATCGTTTTCCGTCAGAATATTCTTAGCCACTAGCCAGTCAATTTTTTGCTGAAGATTGGACCCAGACGCACTCTTTTCCTTGCAAATCATCTCTATTAATGCACGAATCCCGATACCAGACAAAATCAACTGATCATTATTGAGAGCGTTGAGAGTCTCACCGTAGATCCTTTGAAGCTGAGCCGGGAGCAAATGAAAATCCTCTAGCTCCGTCCTCCCGGCTGACCTTCTTGGAAAATATACAACACTCACCGGAAGATATATTTCACCTTTACTATTCTCATCCCAATCCTCAGAGTGACTACTCAGAGTCAGAAAAGTAATAGCCTCACACCCCATACATTGGGCTACCTGGTAGCTTGTCCAGTATTCAACATACTCATTACTTCCATGGCAATCAAACGAAGTAGCGATCCGATGCTTGGTCTGATGACCACATTCGATGCAAGGAATCTTTACCGGCTTCTCAACAGCCGTATCTCGGACTTGCCAGGTCACTTCCATCTCTTTCATAGCATTCAGAGTTCCGAGCCGAGCAGACTCACGAAGCTGGAGTCGGCTTGATTAAATATTGCGCCCCCTCATCGCCCTCCAGCCACTATTTCCTATAGGGCAATGGTCCTGACTGCGACACGGACAGATTGCAGGTGGAAATATTCGGCAGAAGTTAGCGCTTCTTTTTGTCCGAAGCACTACCAGCTTGAAAACCGTTGATGGTCACTTTGGGCCTTCCCTTGATCTTTGCAGAAGAGCGGGATAGGAACTTAGATGCTCCAACGCCAATCGCAACCACGGCAACACCCAAAGCTAGCTCAGCAAATCCCGAAATCTTCAGTTTTCCTGGAATTTCGATCAGCTTGCTCAAAAATTTATCTGACATACCCCCCCCTATCGGCTGTGTCTTCGGAGAATACAAGCTCACTCGAGGCAATGGGAGCCCTATCAGGTTTCACGCCACCGGAGCCCCTTCCCTTCCCCAATGAATTTACTACACACGAAAAAAACCGGCTTTCGCCGGTTTTGTCTGCAATATTCAAATTTTTATGGTGGGCGGTACAGGGATCGAACCTGTGACCCTTGCCGTGTGAAGGATAAGAAACGCCCTTGCGCCACAAGGGATTCACCCGTAACCCTTTGTTTTTAAGTGCCGTTGCGTCTCGTTGGATTTCGCCGCACACTGCAATTTGCACTTACCACGCACTTACGGATCAATGGGAACCAAGCTGACAATCCGCGCCGTTGAGCTGGCGGCGCCTGCCGAAAAGCCCTACGAGATCAGCGACAGCGAGATGAAAGGCCTGCTGCTGCGGGTCCAGCCATCCGGCGTGAAGTCCTACATCGTGACCTGGGGCCGTGGAAAGCGCCGGACGCTCGGCAAGCACCCGGTGATGACTTTGGCCGGAGCGCGCGCTGCCGCCCTGCTGGCGCTATCTGAGGCTGTCCAGCACGGCGCACCTGTCGCCGTATCCAAACCCAAGGCTGACACCACCGTTGCCGATGCCTGCCGCGACTACGTGACTGACCTCGCCAAGGACGGGCGCAAGGCCGCCTCGGATGACGCCAGCCGCAGGTTTGAACGGTGCCTCTACGGGGACAAGCTGGGCAAGGTCCGGCTCAAGGATCTGCACCAGGACCACATCGAGGCCTGGCGCGATCGCGTGGAGAAAGGCGAGCTCCCTCCCCTGCCCACGAAGCGTGGTCGACCACCTGTAGCGAAGCCGTTGGCCAAGTCCAGTGTCAACCGGATGCGCACAGTGCTGGTGGCCGCCCTGAATCACGCTGTAGCCCGCCGCAAAGCGTCTCCCGACGTGGCGTTTGAGTGGAACGCGGTGAAACCCTTAAAGGACGGCAGCCAACGCCGGGGCCTGTACCTTGAACGGGAACAGCGTCGCGCGCTGCTGGAGGCCGCTGATGGTCCTGTGCGCGACCTGATCGAGTGCGTGGCCCTGACGGGCTGCCGTCCAGGTGATCCTGCCCTGTGCCTGCGCTCCGACTACGACGGCCGCACGGCCAGCGTTCGATTCCGCAGCAAGGACCACGACCGCAAAATTCCGCTCTCCCCGTCTGCCAGCGGCTTGTTCGACCGATTGGCTAAGGGAAAGCTCCCGAAAGCGCACCTGTTCACCCAGGACGGTAAGAAGGCCTGGACGGCGGATGCCTGGAGCGAACCTGTGCGGGCCGCTGCAGCGCGCGCTGCGCTGCCAGAAGGCGTCACGCTGTATACGCTGCGCCACTGTTGGATCACCGACGCCATTGTGGGCGGTATGGATCTACTGACCGTGGCGAAGCTGGCAGGCACATCACTGGCGATGATCGAGAAACACTACGGCCACCTGGTGCAAGGCGCAGCGCGCGAAAAATTGGCGCAGGTCGAATTTCTCTAGACTTAGTGCAGGACACCCCAAGCCTTCGCTCGCCCCCTGATTTCGTCTAAGTCGACCATTTCCCCCTTCGCCTCAGCAATAGAGAGTTCGGATAACAGAAGGGTCGCAGCATCGACTATCCGCTGAAACATGTCCCTTGCGTCCTCGGCGTCTGCCAATGCTTCCTCCACTGTGCGGCCAGCGGCTTGTCTTGGATACATTCCAGTTCCGCCTTTGTCACGTCGCTCTACTAACTCTGCGCATGCGCGACTGAGCATAGCCACAGTGGAATTAGCCAACTCGCGCCGGACAGCGATTTCAGCGCGCAGACCCATGGCCCCTGGTGCGGCCGAAGCAGCCGAGAACGAAGATTCCAGCCTATGAACGATTTCGGCTGACAGCGATCTGCCAGCCAACTCTGACTCACGCTCAAGCTTTTGTTTCAGGTCAGCTGGCAACCGCAGCTTGAATTGGGTATCGGGAGAGTTCATGCGAGGCATATTGGACCAGAGTGGTCCTTGACCGCAACGGACCACTGTGGTCCACTGCGCTCAACGGACCACTTTGGTCCATTTTCCGGAGCAAGCAATGAAAGACACCCGTGAACGCCTCAGCTACACCACCGATGAAGCCTGTGCCGTAACCGGCCTCAATCGCAATGCCCTATACCGCGCCATGAATGCCGGTCTGTTAAGCACCTTCAAGGTGGGCAAACGTCGCATGGTGTCGGCCCGCGCGCTGCGCGAGTTCATCGATGCCCGTGAGAAAGAAGCAACCAGCGGCGCCGCCGCCTGAGGGGAAACCTATGTCCCCTGTACCTGAAAAGGAAACGGCCCGAGCGGTTGCAGCCGCCCGAGCCGTAGAAGCCAAGACCGAACCCTTCCAAGGAACGCTCTGACCATGAATCTAATCGTACACCACGCCGGCCCGAGCGCCATCGGGCAACCCTTGCCCGCCGTGTCAGGGAACACCTACGCCAGCCGTCCCACGCGCCACGACCCGCAGGCCTGCGACTGCTGCAACAAACCTGCCGGGTACTTCGACCTGGCCCGCACCACCTCCCGCTTTGAGTTCGGGGAGCTGCCCTCCTACGTCTGCCGCAGCTGTGCATCCAACTACCCAGACGGTGAACCGCGTTACCTGCGTATCCGTTGGATAGTCACGCGCGCTGGCCGGTTCGGTCAGCAGTGGCAGGACGCGGTAAAAGCACAGCTGGGGTGGCAGGCATGAGCGCCCTGATACAGGCACAGCCTCAGATAGAGAGCTACCCGTCGCCAGTCCTGACGCCACCACCAGCGGGTCAGGCGTACGTACTCGTCCGCGACAACCTCAACGCGCCGACCTTCGGAATAGGCGACGTGCTGAAAGTGGATCTCAGCGTGGTGCGCTGCCGCTGGGACGGCGTGTACGTGATCCAGTTCCAAGGCCGCCAGATCGTCCGCCGCGTCCAGGTGAGGCCCGGCAAGAACGGGCGCCCATCCTTCTACGTGTTCACCACCAGCAACCGCGACCTGGGCTTCTTCGTTGAGTTCGATGAGCTGGTAGTCCTGGGCGAGGTCAAAACCGTGTGCTGCGTAAGGGGCGTGTCATGAGCGCGCGCGCTGCCCGGCCCGACCCAATCGCCTGTGACTGCTGCGGGAAGCCCCTGCAACCCGTGTACGGCTCATTCCACCGTGTAGAGCGAGAGTTTGGCTGGTGCTCCCTGCCCTACGTGCTGTGCGGCTCCTGCGCCCTGCAGCATCGCAGGGGAGCCACCGAGGCCAAGGTAAGGGAATGGGTACTCACTCGCGCGGCGCGCGCTGGCGCGACTTGGCGCGCTGCTGTGGCTCAGATCGTGGAGAACGTCCGGTGAGCAACAATCAACCCCTTCACGTCTATCTGGGCTGGGAGCCGGACTTCCAAGCGGCGCATGTAATGGAGCTACTCCGCCTATCCGGAGCACTCAATCGCGCAGGAATGCGCATCACGGAAGCTGATGAAGACGTTGCTGCGATCAATGAAGCAGCAGCCATCCTCACCACGATGGCCTGCACCCTCATGGGAGAGATTTTTCCAAGCCGTGACGCTATGGAAGATCATGCGAACCGCTTGGAGCAGCAAACCAAGTGACCCACAGCACGCGCATACCGGAGCGGAAGCGACGAAAGCTGACGGGGCGCGGCGGTGGGCACTCCTTCATCATGATGCCTCACTACATGCTGCGCTCCCCTCAGTTCTACGCTGTTGGCAAAGCGCACTCACTGCTGATGTTCATTGCCGGGCAGTACAACGGCAGCAACAACGGCAACCTGAGCGCTACCAAGAACATGGTGAAGGAGCTTGGTGTCTGCACTCCCAGCAAGCTCCACGAGCTAACCACTCTGCTTCTGGAAGCAGGATTCATCGTCAAAACCCGGCATGGCATCAAGAAGCTATGCAACCTCTACGCGATCACCTGGTATCCCATCGATGAGTGCCCCGGCCAAGGGCTCGAGATTGGCCCAGGTCCTGCTCGAAACGATTGGAGAAAAATAGAACCGTTGGCCCCCAGCAGGGGCCAAACGACCAATGCAGGAATCACGATCTTTGGCCCCCAATCCGAAATTATCGGCCCCCATACGGGGCCAAAAAGACCGGGTTAAGTGGGTTTTGGCCCCCATGCGGGGCCATAAGGAGCACGAATGGGCATTTCTTTGGCCCCGTATGGGGGCCCCTTTATATATATCTACCAAGCGGGAGCGCAGCGGACGCTTGGGCTGTTGCTCTGCTTCACCGCTTTCAAGCATCACCGCACCACTCGCCCAACAGCAGAGGCTAGCTCTGCCCAAACCTGCCAATGGCACTTTCTGGCACTGCGGCTGGTTGCTGCTAGCACTCTCACCAGTAACCAGCCCATAACTGGAACTGTTCCGTTTCCGGGACCGTTGCAGGCGAACGGCACTCACTTGGAGCAATCGATTGAAACCCCGTAACCAACTGGCCCGCAGCTTGGACAGCTTGTGGGCGGCGATGGATGGCCGTGCCGATGCAACAGCTGCACAGCTTCGTCAGCAGGCGGAGCAGCAAGGCATGTGGCTTAGCGCCGATGGAAGGATTGGAGAAGCGGACCTCGCCAAGTTGATCGGCATCTCGCCTGGCACGCTGGCAAACAAGCGCAGGGAAGGCACAGCGCCCGACAGCTTCTCGCTCGGCGGTGGCCGTCACAAGATCACCTATCGTCTGAGCGATGCCGCGCGCTGGCTTGAATCACACCGGCAGTAAGTCGAGCAATGCAACCCCATGCAACCCCACTCTGCCTAATGGTGGGCTCGCGCGCTGAAAAGGAGACTGAGCTCCTACACAGGAGCCCAGTATGACCAAGCAAACCAAGATCGCCCGCGGCCTCCAGACCGTGCGAGCAGAGACCGAATCAGCTGACGTAGCCGCCGTCGTGGGCCAATTGAACGCCGCCTTCGATCAGTTCAAGGCAAAGCACTCCGCCGAGGTGGCCGCAGTTCTGAAGCAGGTGGACGAGAACGCCACCGCGTTGGCCGCTTTCCAGATGAACGGTGTTGGCGCTGATCAGCCTGCCGCTGACCTGGACGGTGCTGGCATCAAGGTGCTGCGTACCCCTGCCGACTTCAGGGCTCACTACGCCAGCCGCCGTGATGGCAACGAATCGCAGCGCAACGGCGACACCACACTCAGTGACTTCATGCGCGGCGTTGCTGGCATGAGCAGCAGTGATGAAGTAAAGGCTGCCCTGGTGGTTGGCACGGACAGCGCAGGCGGCTATGCCGTACCGAACGTGGTGATGCCCGGCATCCTCTCCGCCTTGGTTCCGGCATCGTCGCTGCTGCAGGCGGGTGCAGGCATCGTGCCCATGGACTTTGGTGCGAAGTCGGTTGCCACCGCTGCAATCGACACGATCCCGACCGCAAGCTGGCGCGCTGAGCTCGGCGAGATTGGAGAGGCGCAGCCCACCCTTCGCTCCGTCCAGTCCGTACCGCGCAGCCTCGCATGCATCGTGCGCGTCTCGCGTGAGCTGCTGGCCGATGGCTCGGACGTGGACCGCGCGCTGCGCCAGGTGATTGCCCAGGCCTTCGCCAAGGAGCTGGACCGCGTGGGCCTGCTGGGCTCTGGCACTGCCCCCGAGCCGCGTGGCCTGCGCAATACCGCCGGCATCAATGTGGTGGAGCTGGGTGCGAACGGCGCGGCCTTGGCAAGCTACCGCCCGCTGCTGAGCGCATACGGCAAGAGCGTGGACCAGAACGCTCCGGTACCCACCGCCGCCATCATGGCGGGCCGCACGCTCCTGGACTTCGAAGGCCTGACCGACACGACCGGCCAGCCGCTGCAACGTCCGCGCCTCATCGCCAGCCTGCCGTTCATCCCGACCAGCCAGCTGCCGACTGATGTTGAGGTTGGTAGCGCAGCCGACGCCAGCGAGATCTTCACGGGCGACTTCAGTGGCCTGTACTTCCTGATGCGCGAGTCGCTGTCCATCCAGCTGCTGCGCGAGGCCTACGCCAAGACCGGCGAGATCGGCTTCTTGTGCCACATGCGCGCCGACGTGGTCATCAACTACCCGCAGCAGTTCACTGTCATCACTGGCGTCCGTCCTGCTGCACCCTGAGTGAGTCTGGACCAGCCGGCGGTGTCCACAACAACACCGGCAGTGCGAGGCGATCTCTTAGGCGTTGATCGCACCGAGCAGGCCCGGCAACGGGCCTTCCTCGTCACTCCACGCAGGCCAGGGGGAGTCGAAAGTCTGAGGGGGTTCGCCTCCCGACACGTGCGCCCTCCTTTCTTCGCGCATCCGCAATTGGAAATACGACCCCCTGGGTCCTGGAGCAACCATGGCCAAGCCACGAACACCCACCAAGAAAGCCAGAGTATCCGGCGCAACGCTGAAAGATCCGGGCAGATACAATGGCCGCAAAGAACCCACCAACGCCCGTCCCATCGGCTCGCCCTACAAGGGAATGACGCCCGCCCAGGCGAAGGTTTGGAAGGAATGCGTCGAGAACATGCCTTGGCTCAACGCCTCGCACCGTCTGCTACTGCGTCAGGTGAGCATGTTGGCCGCAAGAATGGAAACCGACGAGAAAATGGGAGTCTCGGCCATGCACGCGCTCAGCGCGATGCTGTCTAAGCTCGGTGCCACGCCCACTGATGAGTCGAAGGTCGACCATCCGGATGTCGCTGAAGATCCGGACGACAAGTTCTTCCACTAGCAGAAGAGCAGAAGCACCTGAACTCACCCTCCAAACAATCGACGTTCTAGAAATTCCCTATCAGGAACCGATCCGCTTTCAATAATTCGGAAAAGAACCCGCCTATATAAATCAACCGTGGCCAGCAAAGCCTCGTCGGAGAATCTGTTGCTACCGTGTGCAGCTGCGGAACGAGCGTCATACAGCTTGAGCACCCTCTTCTGTAGCGCCGCCCGCTCATCGCCGACTTCCTCAAGATATGCGGCTACGTTGCAAGATACGCGAAACCGAAGCTCCGATTTCTCAGCGGTGAAAACTGCCTCTAGGGCCCCCCACATGGAGACGAGCATCATTGCCTTACTCGGCATGATCTGTGCGGTCTCGAAAGTCTCCAACAGAAGCGAGAACTCGGGCGCCTGCGTTCGAAGCCGCACGGCAGCAGGCCAATGATCTGCGACCCAGCTGGTGCTACCGGACGAAAATTGGAGCGAATCAGATCTATCAATAGCGAATCGAACTGCCCTTGACCGGCTTTGAATGACTCTCAAATCGCCAGGTTTCGCTTTGGCAGCTAGTTCAGCGGTCGCGACTAGGGACTCAAATGCAACTTCGATATCTGGATCACACCAAAGCCTGAGCAACGTCACGATAGTCATGGCGATCATTTGGTGCTCGTCTTGGGTTTCTGCCAATCCGTCAGGCACGACAAGCTCAGCCAGCACGTCTCCACCGCCGGCCAATGGAAAGCTCATCCACGGCCCAGGATGATGAGCCCCAGCTTTGAGCGGCGGCGCGAATGCGAAATTGGCCACCTGGAATCGATGTGCATATGCGGCACGAAGATTCACTCCCCCCCCAAGGCTCACCACTTCGGAGCTCAAGCGAACACCAATCAAGCCAACGTACATGAGCCCGCCACCCAAAAGGTCAAGGGAAGCAACAGGGGAGGCGTTTCGAAACGATGGACTACTATCGCGTCAATCATTGTTGAACTGATAGTAGTCATGTTGCTCCGCATACTCTCGCATGTAGGCATCCATTGCAGAGCTGTCATCCGGGTCAATCAGTTCATAATATTCACTTGGACTAAACTCGGATCTCCTAGTGAAGTGATCTGCAACCCCCGCAGCGCGCAAGGCTTGGTATCCAACGAGCCGAAGTCCGCATGCAGAGCACACAAACCGTGTTGGAAGAACGGTCTGCCTAACAGTAATGCTGCCGTCACCATGCTCTACTTGCTGTTTACCAACGTCATCCCCTTGGACTGTGGCCACTGATTTACAAGCAGGACACTCAACCCTATGGTGTCGCTGATGCGCCAATTCATCACCTGAAACCCGCGCCTTCTCGACAAGTTCCGCGCGCTCTGCCTCCGGCCTAGCAAGGAACGCCGTTGAGTGCGCGTGAATCTCCCCCTTCACTGCATTAACGAGGCTTTTCTCCGCTTCACCTAGAGTCGCATTAGCTGCATTCGCTTCTTCAGGTCCGAGTAAATCACCGAGTGTGTAGCCCAACGAATCTGCGAGGATAGAGCAGGTACGGAAGAATCCGGGAAGCCAATCCTGGACTGGAAAAGTAGCGAAAGCCGCAGAACCCGTATGCAACTCTTCATTCCTCCGTCCACTAAGTGATTGAGCAATTCTCACCTCTTCGTCCGTGAACTTTGCAATTAGCACTTTGCAGAGGCCAAGTACTTGCGTCATGTTCACTGACTTAGGGTTTGCGGTTCCATATCCGAGAACATGAAGCACATGCCTCTGATCCTTCTCTGGTTCCGCGAGCAGGAGAGGGCTTACATTGGCGACGGCAGCTCGACATAGTAGCTCCAGCCCCATAGATGCCCACAGGGGGAAAACGTCGCCCTCTCGAACCTCTTTGAAGGCTCGATCCAGAAAGAGAACAGATTTCCGCCAAAGTGAATCTTTGTCCCAACTCATTGCCGTCCACCTAGGTAAATTCTCAAGATCGATCTCTCGCTGTCGGAAGCATCTACAGCCTCACGTCCGTGCAAGCATAGCCAATTGTCGATCAGCACGGCATTGCTGCCTGTCCAATGGAAAATGAGTGAACTGCTAGAACGTTGCTCTTCAACTAACGCAACGAAATCCCGCGCAGCATTGTTGGCTGGCTCCATATGAGCTGGATCGTAGCGAACCGATCCGGGCACAGAAAGATCCAACAAGGGGCTGCAATAGATGGCGCCTTTTACCCGTCTGCTTCGAAATATCGCGCGCGAAGCGCACGGATGCGAAAGGACGCGAGCTAAGTGCTCCGGGCCGAGTATCACTGTCGGTGTCGAGCTCGCTGTTTGCGCTTGCATTAGTACGAAGCGGGCTGGAACTGACCAAAAGGCCGTGTCGGTGTGGAGAGGAAACGGACCGTACCCATGAATATTGCTGAAGGCGTGCCCCCGACCAACTCCGACAGACAATGGGCGAACCTTTTCGACAGCCCCCACCCGCCCTACACCAAAATTGGCGCAGTACGCGGTCATTGCATTCAAATCGTCAAAGCTTGCGAGCTCTTGCCAACCGCAAGACTTGGTAGGCCATTGGCTTGTCACCTTACACACTCCCCCCACGAGTGGGTTTGAATGATGGCATGTAGAACGCGCTTCGCATATTGAGCCCGCATTCGAACCGCAACGGTGAACAGGTAAATATGCCCCGTCCCTTCAACCCGGAACGAGAAGCCCCCTGTTCAAGAGCGCTAAGAGAACTCCCTAGTTGCTAAAACCTCCTCAATCGAAACCAAGGCGGTTTTAATGAGAGCTCGAGCGCCGTCAACAGAGCTATTTCTGGCATCACGCGTCATGCCCGCAGGCAAAACTAAACAAACGAGAGCCGCACTTACCCTGCACTTACGAAAAAACCGGCTTTCGCCGGTTCTTCTGCAACACTCTGATTTATATGGTGGGCGGTACAGGGATCGAACCTGTGACCCTTGCCGTGTGAAGGCAATGCTCTACCGCTGAGCTAACCGCCCGTGTTGCGAGCCGCTCATTATAGGGGGCTGAGCGAGCACGTCAACATCTTTCTTCACACGATTTCACATCGTCTGCGTTGGCTTGTCCGAGCTGGATGTGCCGGCCAGCAGGGTCTCGATCTTGTTGCGGATGGCCTCGCCGTCGGCGCCGTCGGCCAGCTGCACGCCGATGCCGGCCTGGCGGTTGCCCTGTGCGCCCAGCGGGGTGACCCAGACCACCTTGCCGGCCACCGGCAGACGCTCGCTGGAATCCGGCAGGGTCAGCAGCAGGAATACCTCGTCGCCGAGGAAGTAACGCTTGGGCGTGGGCACGAAGACGCCACCGTTCTTCACGAACGGCATGTAGGCGCCGTACAGCGCTGCCTTGTCCTTTACCGCCAGCGAAAGGATGCCCTGGCGGGCGTTCGTCGCACTCATCGAATAGTCCCCTTGGATTGCACTTGGTTGGCCGCGCCCCATGCCAGCAGCAGCTCCACCACGGCCAGGTCGGCGCGGATGGTGGTGCGCAGCAGGTCGCGGGTGCGATTGGCGGCATCAAACCAGGCGGCCAGCTTGTTCAATCGGGCCGGATCGGTCAAGCCGTCGGCCGCTTTCTTCAGTGCCAGGTCGGCGGCGTGGCGCAGGCGCAGGTCGGCGTTGTCGTCGCCGGTCCAGCGCTGGGCCAGCTCGACGCTGCCCAGCTTGCCGGCCAGCAGCTGATCCAGCTCGCTGGCCACCTGCCGGCGCAGGGCCATGCCCTCGCCTTGCAGCCATTGGTCGGCCAACGCCGGGTGGCCACGGGTCGCATCCAGCGCTTCACGCGCCACACCTTCGGTATAGCCGCGTGACTGCAGCCAGGCCATGGCTTCCTCACGCGGTGGCATGCGGAATTCCAGCCGCTGGCAGCGGCTGCGGATGGTCTGCGGCAGCCGCGCCGGATCGGCGCTGAGCAGCCACAGGTAGCGGCCGGGTGACGGCTCTTCCAGCGTCTTCAGCAAGGCGTTGCAGGCGGAGCGGTTGATGGCGTCGGCCGGATCAACAATCACTACCTGGGCCACGCCGTAATGCGGGGTCAACGCCAGCTTCTGCGAGATCTCACGCACCTGCTCGATGACGATCTCGGTGCGCAGCTTGTCGCCGGTCTTGTTGGGGATAAAGCTGGTGAACTGCAGGTCCGGATGGGTGCCGGCGGCAAGCAGCTGCGCGTTGCGCTGGCGTGCCGCCGCGTCCTCGCCGTGGTTGAGCACATGCGCGGCCAGCCGCATCGCCACCGCGCGCTTGCCCATGCCGGCCGGGCCGCACAGCAGCAGGCCGTGACCAAGCCGACCCACGTCGAGTGCGGCCACGGTCTGGTCATAGACGCGCTGCTGCCAAGGGGCCAATGCTTCGCTCATCGGGACATCCTGTACATCATTCGGGTCATGCCGCTCATTGCGCTGCGGCCTCGCTGCGCTTCGCGCGCAGCCGCTTCAAATACTCGGCCACGGCGGTGTTGTGATCGGTATAGGAGGCGGAGAACACGTGCGCGCCACTGCCATCGCCGACAGCGACGAAGTACAGCGCATCGCCCGGTGCCGGCTTGGCGGCGGCATGCAGCGCGTCGCGGCCCGGCATGGCGATCGGCGTCGGCGTGAGGCCGGCGCGGGTATAGGTGTTGTACGGCGTGTCGGTGGTCAGGTGCACCTTACGGATATTGCCGTCGTAGGCGCTGCCGATGCCGTAGATCACGGTCGGGTCGGTCTGCAGGCGCATGCCCATTTTCAGGCGGCGTGCAAACACGCCGGCAATCTGCGGGCGCTCACTCGCCAGGCCAGTTTCCTTCTCGATGATCGAGGCCAGGATCAGCAGTTCGTAAGGCGACTTCAGCGGCAGGTCGTCGCTGCGCTCGGCCCAGGCGGCAGCCAGCTCCTTCTCCATCGCAGCATGGGCGCGGTTGAGCACGTCCACGTCGCTGTCGCCGCGCTGGTAGATATAGGTTTCCGGCAGGAAGCGGCCTTCCGGGTGCTGGTCGGCGAAGCCGAGCTTGGCCATCAGCTCGGCGTCGGACAGGTCGGTGGTTTCGTGCTGCAGCGGCTGTGCACGCGCCAGGGCGGCGCGTAGCTGGCGAATGTTCCAGCCTTCGACGATGGTGACGCGGTATTGCAGCACTTTGCCCTGGCGCATGTTCAACAGCAGTTGGCGCGGCGTGAGCGTCGGGTCGAGTGCGTACTCGCCGATCTTCAGCTTGCCGGCGGCGTCGAGCTGGCGGGCCAGCAGCTGCCATTGCAGGTCGTCGCCTTCGTCGACACCGGCCGCGCGCAGCTTGCGCAGCACGCTGTTGAGCGAATCACCGGAGGCGATGCTGACGCTCTGCTCGGATGGGGTCAGCGGCGCATCGGCAAAGCTGCCCTGCCGCTGCCACAACCAGGCCGCACCTGCGCCTGCCAAGGCGACCAGCAGCAACAACACCGCCAGCACCAACAGACATCCGCGCTTGGCACCCGCCATGGTCACCCCGTCTTCAAATAGTGGATGCGCAGGATACCGCGCTGGCGGCAACGCCAGCCAAAACGGCGTTCATCATTGTGGATCGAGCGCACGCAACAGCCCGCGCGCCTTGGCCCGGGTTTCGTCCAACTCCTTGTCGGCCACCGAATCCACCACGATGCCGGCGCCGGTGCGGAAGCTGGCGGTGCTGCCCTGCACTTCCGCGGTGCGGATCAGGATGTTCAGGTCCATGTCGCCATCGCGGTTCAGCCAGCCGAAGGCGCCGGTATAGGCACCGCGCGCGGTCTGTTCCAGCTCGGCGATGATCTCCATGCAGCGCACCTTGGGGCAGCCGGTGATGGTGCCGCCGGGGAACGTCGCGGCGATCACTTCGCCCGGGGTGACGTCCGGGCGCAGGCGCGCGCGCACGTTGCTGACGATGTGGTGCACGTGGGCGTAGCTCTCCACGATCATCAGTTCATCGACTTCGACGCTGCCGGGCGCTGCGATGCGGCCCAGGTCGTTGCGCTCCAGGTCGATCAGCATCACGTGCTCGGCGCGCTCCTTGGGATGGCCGACCAGTTCCTGGATGCGCGCGGCATCGTCGTCGCCTGCAAAGCGCGGGCGCGTGCCAGCGATCGGACGGGTCTGCACCACATCGCCACTGACCGAGACCAAGCGCTCCGGCGAGGAACTGACCACGGCACGACCGGCGGCAGCGAACAGGCCGGCGAAGGGTGCGGGGTTGGCGGTGCGCAGGCGTGCGTACAGCGCTTCGGGCGCAAGCGGCGCGTCGAACTGCGCCTGCCAGCGGCGTGACAGGTTTACCTGGAAGACATCGCCGGCATGCAGATAGTCGATGACCTTGTACACGCTGTCGGTGAAGCGCTCGCCTGCGTCTTCGTTGATGGCGCTGGGGCCGTTCCACTGCGGCAAGGCTGGCAGCTGTGCGGCTTCGCTTTGATCGTGCTGGAGCTGGCTGAGCAGGTCTGCTGCGTCGTCTTCGGCGATGGCGATGCAGCGGCCGCTATCGCGCTCGCGCAGGACCGCAGCTGGGCAGCGTAGTGCGATCGCGGTTGGCAGGCCGTCACTGCGTTGTGGCAGCTGCAGGATGGGTTCGATCTGCTGTGCGAGTTCGTAGTCGAGCAGCAAGGCCCAGCCGCCACGGAACGGGATGTCCGCTTCCATCGGCTTGCGGGCTTGGCGCAGGGATTGCCAGTCGCGATCGAGTGCGGAGAGGAAGTCGCCTTCGGCTGGGCTGCCGTCTTCGCGCTGCAGGCTGCCGTCGGGGTTGAGCAGGAGTTGGCTGCCGTTGGCTATCAGCAGCATGTCCCACTGGCCGAGCTTGCCGGCAGCGGTGGATTCAAGCAGGACCGGATAGCGATGCGGTGCGAGCCGATGCAGCGCCAGCAGGTCGGTGTCGGCGTGCAGGGGGAAGATGTGCATCGTGGGCCCGAAGAAGTCAGGGAGGAGCGCGCCCTTCTCCCTCCGGGAGAAGGTGCCCCGAAGGGGCGGATGAGGGTGAGGGTGGCTGGCGATGTTTGACTGCCAAGAGCCGGCGCCCAATCGGCCGGTCACCGTTGTTGCTTCGGCCTTACCCTCACCCCAACCCCTCTCCCGAGGGGAGAGGGGCTTTGAGCCTTTAAATCCGCTTGAACACCAGCGTGCCGTTGGTGCCGCCGAAGCCGAAGCCGTTCGACATCACCACGTCCACGTCGGCCTTGCGGGCCACATTCGGCACGTAGTCCAGGTCGCAGCCTTCGCTCGGGTTTTCCAGGTTGATCGTCGGCGGGATGATGCCGGTGTTCAGCGCCATCACCGAGAAGATCGCTTCCACGCCGCCCGCTGCACCCAACAGGTGACCGGTCATCGACTTGGTCGAGCTGACCAGCATCTTGTAGGCGTGCTCGCCGAAGGCGGTCTTCATCGCCATGGTCTCGCCCAGGTCGCCCAGCGGCGTGGAGGTGCCGTGTGCGTTGAGGTAGCCCACCTGCTCCGGGGTGACGCCTGCGTCCTTCATCGCCGCGACCATGCAGCGGGCGGCGCCTTCGCCGTTCTCGCTCGGTGCGGTCATGTGGTACGCGTCGGAGCTTGCGCCGAAGCCAGCCAGCTCGCAGTAGATCTTCGCGCCGCGCGCCTTGGCGTGCTCGTACTCTTCCAGGATCAGGATGCCGGCACCGTCACCCAGCACGAAGCCGTCACGGCCCTGGTCCCACGGACGCGAGGCCTTGGTCGGTTCGTCGTTGCGGGTGGACATGGCCTTCATCGCACAGAAGCCGCCCAGTGCGGTCGGCGAGGAACCACGCTCGGCACCACCGGCAACCATCACGTCGGCATCGCCGTACTGGATCATGCGCATCGCCGTACCGATGGAATGGTTGGACGTGGCGCAGGCGGAAACGGCCGAGAACGACGGGCCCTTCAGCCCGGCGATGATGCTCAGCTGGCCCGGCAACATGTTGATGATGGTCTTGGGCACGTAGAACGGCGAGATCTTCTTGCCTTCGTGGAAATCGATGGTCTGCTCTTCGATGCCGAGCAGGCCGCCGATGCCGGCACCGACGATGGCGCCAATGCGCTCAGCGTTGGCGTCGGTGATTTCCAGGCCGGAGTCGTGCAGCGCCATGAAGGCGGCACCCAGGCCGTAATGGATGAACGGGTCCATCTTCTTGGCATCCTTGCCACTGACCCGATACTTGCCGAACAAGGGGTTGTCGGCGGTGATGTCGAAATCCCTGACCTCACCTGCAATCTTGGTGGTGAAGCGCTCCAGGTAGCCATCAATGACATTCGTCAACGGGCCAATGCCCGAGCGGCCATTGATGATGCCTTCCCAACTGCTGGCCAGATCATTGCCCAGCGGCGACACCATGCCCATGCCGGTAACAACTACGCGACGACTCATTGCGGATTCTCCTGGCCCCGCACGCGGGGAGATTGAAGCTTAAAAGCACAGGGCCGCATCAGCGGCCCCATGGGTTTGCAACGCGGCAGACATGCTTGCCAACCGCGCCTTGTCAGACCTGGATCAGGCCTTGACGTGTGCCTTGACGTAGTCGATGGCAGCCTGGACGGTGCCGATCTTCTCAGCCTCTTCGTCCGGGATTTCGCACTCGAACTCTTCTTCCAGCGCCATCACCAGCTCAACGGTGTCCAGCGAGTCTGCACCCAGGTCATCGACGAACGATGCGCTGGTGGTGACTTCTTCTTCCTTGACGCCAAGCTGCTCAATAACAATCTTCTTGACGCGTTCTTCGATGGTGCTCATTAGGATATCGCTCCAGATGGAGTAGTGGTTCAAAAGACGCCAGCCCCCAGGGCTGGCCGTGGGATAGTGTAGTGGAAACCGTCGCGGCGGTGTTTCTGAACAAAAAAGCCTAGACGATCAACCACTTGGGTGCAGTCCGTGCACACCACGCTTACGGCATGTACAAACCGCCGTTCACGTGAAGGGTTTCGCCGGTGATGTAGCTGGCCGAGGGACCGGCCAGGAACGCCACCGCTTTTGCGATGTCTGCCGGCTCGCCGAGGCGGCCCAGCGCGATCTGGCCGAGCATCGCCGCCTTGGCGTCCTCGGGCAGATCCTTGGTCATGTCCGTGTCGATGAAGCCCGGTGCGACCACGTTGACGGTCACGCCGCGGCTGCCGATTTCCTTGGCCAGCGACTTGGAGAACGCAATGATGCCAGCCTTGGCGGCGGCATAGTTGGCCTGGCCGGCATTGCCGGTGACGCCAATGACCGAAGCAATATTGATGATACGGCCCTTGCGCGCCTTCATCATGCCGCGCATCACCGCCTTGGAGGTGCGATACACGCTGGTCAGGTTGGTGTCGAGGATGGCCTGCCAGTCCTCGTCCTTCATGCGCATCAGCAGGTTGTCGCGGGTGATGCCGGCGTTGTTGACCAGGATGCTGATGGCACCGAATTCCTTGCTCACCGCATCGATCAGCGCATCCACCGCGCCCGGCTCGGTCACGTTCAGTGCGCGGCCGTGGCCGCCGAGTGCAGCCAGACGCGTGCCGATCGCGGCGGCGCCGTTGTCGGTGGTGGCGGTGCCGATGACGGTCGCGCCCAGCGCGGCCAGTTCGTCGGCAATGGCGGCACCGATACCGCGGCTTGCGCCGGTTACCAGCGCGATTTCACCCTGCAATGGCTTGCTCATTTCTGTTCCTTTTGTGCATGGCACCGCGCACGCGCAGCGCCCATCATGACCCGGCGCAGGTTGCGCCCGCGCCGCAATCGGTTGCTCAGTTTGCCCACTCTTCCAGCGCACCGGCAAAGTCTGCCGGGGTGGCGAGCGGACGCCCTTCGATGTTCTTGTCGATGCGCTTGACCAGACCGGTCAGCACCTTGCCCGGGCCGCATTCGGCCACGCGGGTGATACCGCGCGCGGCCAGCGCCTGCACGCAGCCGGTCCACTGCACCGGCTGGTACAGCTGCTGCACCAGCGCCTGACGGATGGCATCCACGCCGTCATGCACCTGCGCGTCCACGTTCTGTACCACCGGCAAGGCCGGCTGCTGCCACGCCAGTCCGTTCATCACCGCAGCCAGACGGTTGGCCGCTTCGCGCATCAGCGGGGTATGCGACGGCACGCTGACGGCCAGCTTCACCGCCTTGCGCACGCCCTTCTCGGCCAACAGCGCCAAGGCACGGTCGACTGCAGCAGCGTCGCCACCGATCACGATCTGACCCGGCGAATTGAAATTGGCCGGCACTACGACTTGGCTACCCGCGGCTTCGGCGCAGACTTCCAGCACCAGCGCGTCTTCGGCGCCGAGCACGGCAGCCATTGCGCCAACGCCGGTCGGGGCTGCGTCCTGCATCAACTGACCACGCAGACGCACCAGATGTGCGCCGTCGTGCAACGTAAGAGCGCCAGCAGCGACCAGCGCGGTGTATTCGCCAAGGCTGTGACCGGCCAGTACCGCCGGCTTGGCGCCGCCCTGTGCATTCCACAGGCGACATACCGCGATGCTGGCTGCCAGCAGCGCCGGCTGGGTGAACTCGGTGCGATTGAGCTGCTCTTCCGGGCCGCCCTGCGACAGCGCCCACAGATCGACACCCGCGCCTTCGGAGGCCTCGGCAAAGGTTTCACGGATCTGCGGATGCAGTTCAGCCAGTTCGGCCAACATCCCAATGGATTGCGAGCCCTGGCCGGGGAATACGAAAGCGAGTCGGGAGTCAGTCACGCGGTCTTCTGCTGCTTCAATCGAAGGCCGGAATAATAAGCGCGAAAGCGCCCGCCCGTCTGTACTGGCGCGTATGCAGCGGCATGACCTTGTAGTGCCGAGCCATGCTCGGCAGGGGCTCTACCGATAAAGCCTTGGCGCGTATGCAGGCTTTTCTTTGTAGGAGCGGCGTAAGCCGCGAAGCCACTACGACGTCAACGGCGGTAAAGCACCCCTCCCCAGCCCTCCCCTTGCCTGCGGCAAAGGGACGGAGCGTAGTGGGGGGGGGGGGGGGGGGGGGGGGGGGGGGGGGGGGGGGGGGGGGGGGGGGGGGGGGGGGGGGGGGGGGGGGGGGGGGGGGGGACGGCGGGGGGCGGCGGGGGGGGGGGGGGGGGGGG
>NZ_JBRREI010000046.1:0-36784 GCF_056760195.1 Stenotrophomonas sp. STEN020 | reverse complement strand
CCCCCGGTCGCGCGGGTGTTTTTTTTTTCTGACTCTATCCGGCCCGCCCCCAGGGCGGCGGGGGGTCCTACCGTTTTTCTTGTTGGCCAGCTGGGCGCGGCACTACAAAAACTGCTTACTTGTTCGGCGCAAACGCCAAGGTGCGACGGGTGGTGGTCGGGCTGTTGATCGGCTCGAACTTCCAGCGCCTCACCGCATTCAAGGCTTCGCGGTCGAACACGCGTGCCGGGTTGGCGCGCAGCACGCGGGCATCGGTGACCGAACCGTCGGTGCCGATGCTCAATTCCACCAGCACTTCGCCCGAGGTGCCCGAACGCAGTGCGTCGGCCGGGTAGCGCGGGGCCGGGGTACTGACCGCACGCAGCGCCGGCGCTGCTGCCGGCTTGGGCGCAGCGGCCTGCTGAGCGGCGGCCTGGGCAGCGCTGCGCTGCTCGGCTTCGCGGCGGGTAGCGGCCTGGCGCTCGGCTTCCTGACGCTCGCTGTCCTTGCGCGCGGCTTCCTGCTTTGCTGCCAGCTGCTGCGCGGCGGTGGCTTCGGCGGCCTGTTGCTGGGCCATGCGCTGCTGCTCGACCTGCTGCTTGGCGCGGGTCTCAGCGTCCTTCTTGGCCTTGTCGGCTTCTTCCACGGTGCGGCGTTCGGCCACCTGCATGCTGCCGGTGACGCCCTGCTTCAGGCGCGGCAGCGCCGGTGCGGTGGGGTCTACCTTTTCAACCAACGCGATCAGGCGCTGGGTTTCGGTGAAGTCCTCACGGCTCAGAGCCTGCTCGGCGGCGATCAGGGTGTAGGGCTGCAGGTCGGTCAGCGCGCTCTTGATCGAGGCATCGTTGGGCAGCTTGTCGCGCAGCGCAAGGTAGTACTCCATGGCGTTGTCGCCGGCTGGGGCATACATGCGGTTTTCGCGCAGTGCGGCGCTGGCCATATCGCGCAGCTGCTGGGTGTCCATGGCCTGCACCTTGTCGGCAACCACCGGTGCGGCCGGCGCAGCTGCAGCAGGTGTGGCCGGTGCGGCGGCTGGCGCAGTGGTTTCATCCTTGCCGGAACAGGCGACCAGCGTGGTCAGCAGAAGAGCGGGCGCCAACAGACGCAGCTTGCCTTTACTCATGACGTACGACATCAAACATCCCCTTGAATCGACGAACGTGGACTGCGTATGCCCTGACGGCGGTGTGGTGCTGGCATTTCCCGATGCAGCACCCATCAGCAGTGAAGCGCGAATCTAGCATCGCCGGCAAGAGATGCGGCGGTCGATGATGACGCTGAAATGAAAAAGTGACGGGCGTCACATGATTCGACGCCCGTCGCTGGTGTTGCTCAGTGCGCGTTGGATGCTGGCTTGGCGTGGCTGCCAGACATCAGCTTGTCGGTCCAGGCGATGCCAATGGCCGACAGGATGAACACGCAGTGGATGATGGTCTGCCACAGCACACCGGCCTCGGTGTACTTGCTGCCTTCAGTGCCCAGCGTGCCGATCTCGATGAAGGTCTTGAGCAGGTGGATGGAGGAGATGCCGATGATCGCCATTGCCAGTTTCACCTTCAGCACCGAGGCGTTGACGTGGCTCAGCCACTCCGGCTGGTCCGGGTGGTTGTCCAGACGCAGACGCGAGACGAAGGTTTCATAGCCGCCCACGATCACCATCATCAGCAGGTTGGAGATCATCACCACATCGATCAGACCCAGCACCGCCAGCATGATCAGCTGCTCGGTCAACTGCGTGGCCGAATGGATCAGGTGCCATAGCTCCTTGCCGAACAGGAATACATAGACGCATTGCGCCAGGATCAGGCCCAGGTACAGCGGCAGCTGCAGCCAGCGTGAAGCGAAGATCAGGGAGGACAGCGGGCTCAGTGATTTCTGTTCAGACATTGGGAAGGATGGTGCGTTGCGGAAACGGGGGAGGTTACCGGTCGCCCGGAAGGCTGCCAAGCGGCTACCGTAGGAGCCCCTGAGGATGGTTCCGCCGAGGCGTATTCATGATCGACCTTTATTACTGGCCTACCCCGAATGGCCACAAGATCACCCTGTTCCTGGAGGAGGCTGGGCTGGAATATCGCGTGCACCCGGTCAACATCGGCAAGGGCGACCAGTTCCTGCCGGAATTCCTCGCCATTTCGCCGAACAACAAGATGCCGGCCATCGTCGACCATGCCCCGGCCGATGGCGGCGCGCCGTTGAGCGTGTTCGAGTCCGGCGCCATCCTGCTGTACCTGGCCGAGAAGACCGGCCGCTTCATCCCTACCGACCTGCGCGGCCGTGCCGCCAGCCTGGAATGGCTGTTCTGGCAGATGGGCGGTCTCGGTCCGATGAGTGGGCAGATGGGCCACTTCAACGTCTACGCGCCGGAGCGCATCCCCTATGCGATCGAGCGCTATGACAGCGAGGTGCGGCGCCTGCACCGGGTGATGGACAAGCGCCTGTCCGAGTCGGCCTACCTGGGCGGCAACGAGTACGGCATCGCCGACATGGCCAGCTATCCGTGGATTGGCGCCTACGCCAAGCTGCCGGTGGACTTCGACGCCTTCCCGCACCTGCGCCGCTGGCACCAGGCCATCGCCGAGCGCCCGGCTACCCAGCGTGCCTATGCGGTCGGGCCGACGGTCAACCCGCAGGCCGGGCAGCCGCTCAGCGACGAGGAGAAGCGCCTGCTGTTCGGCAAGCGCGACTGACTCGCGGCAGGGGCAGTACGGGCGGTGCTCGGCTAGGATGGTCAGATCCGTGCTGTTCTGACAGGTAAACCATGCGTCCCTTGTTTCTAGCCCTTGCCATGATCTTAGCCACCCCTGCTGTCCACGCTGAAAAGCTCACCCTCGAAGCCATCACCGGCAAGGCGCCGCTGTCCGGCCCCACGTTGATGAAGCCCAAGGTGGCGCCAGACGGTTCGCGGGTCACCTTCCTGCGCGGCAAGGACAGCGACGTCAAGCAGCTGGACCTGTGGGAATACGACATCGCCAGCGGCCAGACGCGGCTGCTGGTGGATTCCAAAGTGGTGCTGCCCGGCACCGAAACCCTGAGCGACGCCGAAAAGGCCCGCCGCGAGCGCCAGCGCATCGCCGCCTTCAGTGGCATCGTCGATTACCAGTGGTCACCTGACGGCAAGACTCTGCTGTTTCCGCTGGGCGGCGAGCTCTATCTCTACGATCTTGGCAAGCAGGGCAGCGCCGCAGTGCGCAAGCTCACCAACGGCGAGGGTTTCAGCACCGACGCCAAGCTCTCGCCCATGGGCGGCTTCGTCAGCTTCGTGCGCGAGCGCAATCTGTGGGTGATCGACCTGGCCAGCGGCAAGCAGCTGCAGCTGACCCGCGACGGCAGCGCCACCATCGGCAACGGTGTGGCTGAGTTCGTCGCCGATGAGGAAATGGACCGTCACACCGGTTACTGGTGGGCGCCGGACGACTCGGCCATTGCCTTCGCCCGCATCGACGAATCGCCGGTGCCGGTGCAGAAGCGCTACGAGATGTATGCCGACCGCGTCGAGATGGTCGAGCAGCGTTACCCGGCGGCCGGCGACCACAATGTGCTGGTGACCCTGGGCGTGATCGCGCCGCGCGCTGATGCGACGGTCAACTGGGTGGACTTGGGCAAGCAGCAGGATATCTACCTGACCCGCGTCAAATGGCGCGACGGCCAGCACCTTTCGTTCCAGCGCCAGAGCCGCGACCAGCACAAGCTCGAGCTGATCGAAGCCAACCTGGCCGACGGCAAGCAGCAGCTGCTGGTCACCGAAACCAGCAAGACCTGGGTGCCGCTGCACAACAGCCTGAAGTTCCTCAAGGATGGCCGCTTCCTGTGGTCGTCCGAGCGCAGCGGCTTCCAGCATCTGTATGTCTCCAGCGCTGACGGCCGCAACCAGACTGCGTTGACGTCCGGCAACTGGCCGGTGGACGAATTGCTGGCCGTCGACGAAGACGCCGGCACCGTCTACTTCCGTGCCGGCATCGAATCAGCGCTGCGCAGCGAAATCTATTCGGTGCCGCTGGCCGGTGGTACGCCGACCAAGCTGTCGAAGACCGCCGGCATGCACAGCGCCGCGTTCGCCAAGAACGCCAGCGTCTATGTGGACAGCTGGTCCAACAGCACCACGCCGCCGCAGATTGAACTGTTCCGGGCCAATGGCGAAAAGATCGCCACCCTGCTGGACAACAACCTGGCCGATGCCAACCACCCGTACGCCAAGTACCGCGACGCGCAGCGCCCGGTTGAATACGGCACGCTGACCGCCGCCGATGGCAAGACCCCGCTGAACTACAGCGTGATCAAGCCGGAAGGCTTCGACCCGGCGAAGAAGTATCCGGTTGCCGTCTATGTCTACGGCGGCCCGGCCTCGCAGACTGTGACCGACAGCTGGCCTGGCCGCGGCGATCACCTGTTCAACCAATATCTGGCCCAGCGCGGCTATGTGGTGTTCTCGCTGGACAACCGTGGCACGCCGCGTCGCGGCCGTGACTTCGGTGGTGCGCTGTACGGTGTGCAGGGCACGGTGGAAGTGGCCGACCAGCTCAAGGGCGTGGAATGGCTGAAGTCGCAGCCGTGGGTGGATGGCAGCCGCATCGGCGTGCAGGGTTGGTCCAACGGCGGCTACATGACGCTGATGCTGCTGGCCAAGGCCTCGAACCAGTACGCCTGTGGCGTGGCTGGCGCGCCGGTCACCGATTGGGGCCTGTACGACACCCATTACACCGAGCGCTACATGAACCTGCCGGCAGCCAATGTCGATGGTTACCGCGAAGCACGCGTGCTCACCCATATCGCCGGGCTGACCTCGCCGCTGCTGCTGATCCACGGCATGGCCGATGACAACGTGCTGTTCTCCAACTCGACCGCGCTGATGAGCGCGCTGCAGAAGCGTGGTCAGCCGTTCGAACTGATGACCTATCCGGGCGCCAAACATGGTTTGTCGGGTGCGGATGCGTTGCATCGCTACCGTGTGGCTGAGAACTTCCTTGGGCGTTGCTTGAAGCCTTGAGGCGTTTTGCTGTTTTGATTTGTGGGTGAGGGTGGTTGGAGGCTTAAAGCCAAAAGCACCCCTCCCCAACCCTCCCCTTCGCTGCGCGAAAGGGAGGGGGCCGTTCGCAGCAATCGGTCAGATCTCTGCGCAGCCGCTTGTCTCCCTCCCTTTGCCGCAGGCAAGGGGAGGGCTGGGGAGGGGTGAGCTTTGCTCCCGCCGTCGCCCCAATTCCCAGAACACCCCCACTTCCTACCCTTGCCGCCCCGGCAGCGACTGCGTACGGTCAGCCCATCCCTTACGGAGCTGTCCATGAAGCCTCTCGTCCTCGCAGTCGCCCTTGCACTGGCCGCCCCGCTGCCGCTCACCGCAAGCGCCGCCGCACCCGCAACGACCAAGACAACGCCCGCCGCCCCGGCCTGGGTTGCGCGCAGCAACGAGCTGGCGCAGATCCTGCTGCAGGCGCAGGCACCGTTCCAGCCGGAGTTGACCAGCTTCTTCGGCGTGCCTGGCTATGACGACAAGGTCGTCGATCTGCGCGCGGACAACACCGGCCGCTACCGCGCCGCCATGAACAAGGCGCGCGACCAGCTGCGCGAGAAGCTGCAGGTCGAGCGTGATCCCAACCTACGCCAGGATTTGGAGATCATGATCGGCGCCGCCGAGCGCAACATCGAAAGCAGCACCCTCAACGAACAGCACCTGATGCCGTGGGTGGATGTGCCGCAGACCGTGTTCGGCGGCATCAACGGCCTGCTCTCCGACCAGGTGCCTGAAGCGCGTCGGTTCAAGGCGCTGGACCGGCTCAATGCCTACCTCGGCAAGGCACCCGGCACGCGGCCACTGGCTACCCTGGCGCGGCAACGCTATGAGGAAAAGAGCGGCACGCCCAACCTGCTGCAGCCGACCAAGATCGAAGTCGAGCAGGCGCTGGCCAACGTCGATACCTACATCGCCGGCATCGGCAAGCTGTTCGCCAAGTACAAGATCGATGGTGCCGACGCCTCGCTGGCCGAGCTATCCACGCAGATGAAGGACTACATCGCCTGGACCAGCAAGGAAGTGCTGCCCAAGGCGCGCACCGACAACCGTCTGCCGGCTGAGCTGTATGCCTTCCAGCTCAAGGAAGTGGGCGTGGACATCGATCCGGCCCTGCTGATGCAGCGTGCCCAGCTCGAATACATGGAAACCCGCGCGATGATGCGCCAGCTGGCACCGCTGGTGGTGCAGGCCAAGGGTTTGAAGGTCGCCGACAACACCGACTACGTGGCGGTGATCCGCGCGCTGAAGCAGGACAAGATCAGCAACGATCAGCTCGAATCGCATTACCGCGGCGTCATCGATGCGATCGACCCGATCATCCACAAGCAGGGCATCGTCGATGTGCCGCAGCGTCCGCTGCAGATGCGCCTGGGCAGTGAAGCTGAAAGCGCCGCCTCGCCGGCACCGCACTACCTGCCGGCGCCGCTGGTCGGCAACACCGGCCAGCAGGGCACCTTCGTGCTGCCGCTGGGCAACCCGGCCTCGGGTGAGAAGGCGCAGTACGACGACTTCAACTTCGGTTCGGCGGCATGGACGTTGAGCGCGCACGAAGGCCGCCCCGGCCACGACCTGCAGTTCGCGGCGATGGTCGAGCGTGGCATCTCGCTGGCACGCACCATGTTCGCTTTCAACTCCGTCAACGTTGAAGGCTGGGCGCTGTATGCCGAAGCCGAGATGGTGCCGTTCGAACCGCTGGACGGACAGATGATCGCGCTGCAGTTCCGCCTGCTGCGTGCGGCCCGCGCCATGCTCGACCCCGCGCTCAACCTGGGCCAGACCGACCGCGAACGTGCCCGCAAGGTGCTGGTGGAAGGCGTAGGCCTGTCCGAGGCGATGACCATGCAGGAGCTGGACCGTTACACCGTGCGCTCGCCGGGCCAGGCCTGCAGTTACTTCTATGGCTATACGCGCATCATGGAACTGCGCATGCAGACCGAGCTGGCACTGGGCGACAAGTTCGATCGCCTGGCGTTCAACAACTTCCTGCTCGACCAGGGCCTGTTGCCGCCGGACCAGCTGGCGGCAGCAGTCAACGAAGTCTTCGTACCGGCCCAGCGCCGCAAGTAAGCACAAAGGGCGCCGCAAGGCGCCCTTTTCATGAGGCAGGCATGTTGCGGCTGCATTTGTAGGAGCGGCGTAAGCCGCGAAGTCGCAACATCATCAGATCACATGGATACCAACGACTTCAGCACCGTCAGCTTCGCGGCTTACGCCGCTCCTACAAAGAACAGCGCCAGCCCACGGCGCTTCATTCCTTGTCGTTGGAAGGCTTCACCGTCGTACTGTCACTGGCATCAGCCTCGAACAGATGCATCAAATCAGCGCGTGCATCGCGCGAAGTCTGCATCACCGCAACTTCATCGTCGTATACAAGATGCTGCGCCTTGAGCAGTGCTTCATCGTGTTCACGGAAACGCTGCACATGGTCGCGCGCGACATTTTCCGGAAAACCTAGCGCGGTCAGCACGCGCTCGCTGGCCTCCAAGCTGGAGCCGAATACCTCGCGGAACGGCTCTGCCGACATATCCAGCAGCTTCCAGGCGTGCTGGCGGTTGCGTGCACGCGCCAGCACCGTCGCCTTGGGATACATGCGCCGCACCAGTCGCACCGCGCGTAGATTGGTGTCCGGGTCGTCCATCGCCATCACGAATACGCGGATGTGCTCGGCACCGGCCGCACGCAGCAGATCGGGGCGGGTAGGGTCGCCGTAGTACAGCTGGTTGCCGAAGCGACGCAGGTCCTTGACCGTGTCCGGGTCGGCCTCCAGCGCAACAAACGGAATGCGTTGCGCGGTCAGCAGGCGGCCGACGATCTGGCCGAAGCGGCCCATGCCGGCAATCAATACCTTTGGCCGCTGTACAGCAGCGTCCTTCAGCGTTTCATCCGGTTCGGGCTGCGCAGGCCGTGCAGGCGGCTTGAGCTGCAATGTGCGCTGCAGCGCGAGCAGCAGCAAGGGCGTGATCGCCATCGACAGGCTGACTACCGCCACCAGCCGGTCGTGGTTGATTCGACCGAGCAGATGCGCACGCTCGGCTTCGTTGAACACCACGAAGGCGAACTCGCCGCCCAGCCACAGCACGCTGCCCAGCATCAAGGCGTTGCGCAGCGACATGCGCGCAGCCAGGCCGAGCGCGATCAGGATGGAGAACTTCACCGCCAGCAGGATCGCCACGCCCAGCGCGATGATCTCCGGTTCGGCCGCAACCCGCTTCAGGTCGATGCCCATGCCAACGGCAATGAAGAACAGGCCGAGCAGCAGGCCCTTGAACGGCTCGATCTGTGATTCGATCTCGTGGCGGAACTCGGAGTCGGCCAGCAATACACCGGCGATGAAGGCGCCGAGGCTGGCGCTGAGCCCGGCCTCGGCCATGAACCAGGCCGTGCCCAGCACCACCAGCAAGGCGGTGGCGGTGAACACTTCCGGCATGCGGGTGCGGGCGACGATGTTGAACAGCTGGCGCAGCATCGGCCGGCCGAGCACGATCACCAGCATCAGTGCACCCAGCGCGATGGAAGCATCCTGCCAGCTCAGGGTTTCGTTCTTGACCCCGCCCAGCAGGGGAATGGCGGCCAGCAAGGGGATGGCGACCAGATCCTGGAACAGCAGGATGGCGAAGCCGAGCCGGCCATAGTCGGAGTTGAGTGCCTTGTGCTCGGACAGCAGCTGCAGCCCAACCGCGGTGGAGGACAAGGCCAGCGCGGTGCCGATCACCAACGCGCTCTTCCACGAGAAGTGATTCAGCAGCAGCAAGCCGCCCAACACCATTGCACTGAGCAGCACCTGCACGGTGCCTGCGCCGAACACCGGCCGCCGCATCACCATCAGCCGCGACGGTGACAGCTCCAGCCCGATGACGAACAACAGCATCACCACGCCGATCTCAGCGGCATTGAGGATGCGGTCGGCGTCCTGCACGAAGCCCAGCACGTGCGGTCCCAGCACCACGCCAGCGGCCAGATAGCCCAGCACCGCGCCCAGCCCGAAGCGCTTGAATACCGGCACGGCGATGACCGCCGCCAGCAGCAGTACCAAGGCGAGTTCGAGACCGGTGCCATGCATTTAAAGGGATTCCTTGATTGATTCAGCTGACCGGTCGGGCAACTGCCTACCGACGATTTCACATTATGCGGACTGTGCCGTGTGTGAATGCGAACGGCAGCCCTCCATTGGCGGGATGCAGCGATGCAGGCTTGACCCCGTCGGCCAACAGGACCAGACTCGCGCCGCTGCCGGTAGAACCGCGCAGCACCTTTCCGGAGTCCAACCCATGTCCAGCGACAGTAGAAGTCGATCGCGATCGTCGACACCAGCGACGGCAACCGCCTGACAGGGCTGGTTCGCCCTGTGCTGGCGTTGCGGTCGCAATCCAGAACAGGCGAATCAACATGAACCAGAAGCAATTTCTGCGGCCAGTGGTGGACGCAGCCACGCTGAGCGCGCCCCTTGCCGATTACAACACCGCCGACGCGGTGGAGTACCTCAACGCCCTGCCATTGCCGCATGCGGCCAATACCCTGGCGGCCCTGTCATTGCCGCGTGCGGTCAAACTGCTGGAAGCCCCCGAGCTGCAGCATGCCGGCGCGCTGATCGCAGCGCTGCCGCCAGCCCGCGCCGCGGCCCTGCTGGGGCTGATGGCCGACGACCGAGCCACCGACATCGTCCATGAACTGGATGCTGCTGAGCGCGCACGGCTGATCCCGCTGCTGGCACCGGAGGCGCGGCGTTCGATCCAACTGCTGCTGAGCTACCCGCCCAACACCGCCGGTGCCTTGATGACCACCGAGTTCGTCGGCGTGCCGGCGGACTGGACGGTGGCGCAGACCATGCAGCACATCCGCGAGGTGGAGCGCAGCCGCGAGACGGTCTACGCCATCTATGTGCTGGACCCGCAGACCCGCCAGCTGCAGCAGGTGGTGACGATGCGGCGGCTGATCACCGGCGAGCCGGAGGATTCGATCCTGTCCGTTGCCCAGGTCAACCCGCCGGTGACGGTGGATGCGCTGCTGGACCAGGAGGAGGTAGCGCAGCTGATCCGCCGCCACGATCTGCTGGCGATCCCGGTGGTGGATGCACAGCAGCAGATGCTGGGGATTGTCACCGTCGACGACATCCTCGATGCGCTGATCGATGAATCCACCGAGGACGTGCACAAGTTCGGCGGCGTGGAAGCCTTGGACAAGCCGTACATGCAGATCGGCTTCCTGGAGATGCTGCGCAAGCGTGCCGGCTGGTTGAGCGTGCTGTTCCTCGGCGAAATGCTCACGGCCAGCGCCATGCAGCACTATGAGGATGAACTGGCGCGTGCGGTGGTGCTGACCTTGTTCATTCCGCTGATCATGAGCTCGGGCGGCAATTCCGGCTCACAGGCCACCTCGCTGCTGATCCGTTCGCTGGCCCTGCGCGAACTGCGCCTGCGCGACTGGTGGAAGGTCGCCCTGCGTGAACTGCCAACCGGCGTGGTGCTCGGTGCGATCCTCGGTACCTTGGCGATCATCCGCATCACCGTCTGGCAGCTGGCCGGCCTGCACGACTACGGCGAACACTGGAAGCTGCTGGCAGTGACCATCGGCGCGGCCCTGATCGGCATCGTCACCTTCGGTTCGCTGTCGGGCTCGATGCTGCCGTTTGTGCTCAAGCGCCTGGGCTTCGACCCGGCCAGCGCCTCGGCGCCGTTCGTGGCAACGCTGGTGGATGTCACCGGGCTGGTGATCTATTTCAGCATCGCCGCAATGATCCTCGGCGGCACGCTGTTGTAGTGCCGAGCCATGCTCGGCAGGAGCTTTACCCGTAGAGGGGCCGGTAGTGCCGAGCCATGCTCGGCAGAGGCTTTACAGGCAAACCCAACGGCAACCGCAAAAACCACCCCTCCCCAACCCTCCCCTTGGCTACGCCAAAGGGAGGGGCAGAGCTTGTCTCCCTCCCTTGCGCGCAGCGCAGGGGAGGGCCGGGGAGGGGTGCTCTTCGCAGCAATCAAGGCTGGCCTCCACCAACATCCCAAAATACCCCCACTTTGATCCAACGCAGCCCACCCACCACCGCAGCCGTGTACCTTTGACCCGGTACCCGCAACAGGCGTCGCAATGAGCACCTATCACCTGCAGACCGTATTCCGCCCCCGCTCGGTGGCAGTGATTGGCGGCAGCCCGCGCGATCGTTCCGCCGGCCGCGCGGTAATCCGCAATCTGCGTGCAGGCGGCTTTGCTGGGCAGATCGGCTGGGTCAGCCCGCGCTATGCCGAAATCGACGGCATGCGCACGGTCAAAAAGCTCAAAGACCTGCCGTGGATTCCGGATCTGGTGGTCATCACCGTGCCGGCAACGCTGTTGCCGCAGGTGGTTGCCCAAGCGGCCGAACTGGGCGTGGCCGCGGCCATCATTCTCACTTCCGGCCTGGGCAAGGGCCCGGGCTCGTTGGCTGCGCAGGTGGAAGCAGCAGCGCGGCCCAAGGGTATGCGCGTGCTCGGTCCGCATTGCCTGGGCGTCATCGCCCCGCATGCACGGCTCAACGCCAGTATCGCCGCGCACACGCCGCAGGCCGGCGATCTGGCGTTGATTTCCGAATCCAGCGCGATTGCCGCTGCACTGGTGGAGTGGGGCGTGGCGCGCTCGGTCGGTTTCTCGGCGGTGGTATCGCTGGGCGACGCGCTGGACGTCGACTTCGGCGACCTGCTCGATTACTTCGCCAGCGACTACCGCACCCGCGCCATCCTGCTCTACGTCGACCAGATCAGCGACGCGCGCAAGTTCATGTCGGCCGCACGCGCCGCTGCACGTGCAAAACCCGTGGTGGTGGTCAAATCCGGGCGCAAGTCGCGCGGTGGTGACGAAGTGGTCACTACCCACTCGCAGGCGCTGGCCGATTCCGACGCGGTCTACGGCGCAGCCTTCAACCGCGCCGGCCTGCTGCGGGTGAATGCATTGGACGAGTTGTTCACTGCCGCCGAAACACTGGGCAGGCTTGGTACGTTCCCCGGAAGACGCTTGGCGATCCTCAGCAATGGCGGTGGTGTTGGTCGACTGGCGGTGGATCAGCTGCAGGCGCTCGGCGGTAGCCTGGCCGAGCTGTCACCGGCCACCGTCGAACTGTTGGACAAGGCCCTGCCGCAAGGCTGGTCGCGCGACAATCCGGTCGACATCGTGGTCGATGCCGACGGCGGCCGTTACGCCTCGGCGATTGAAGCCTTGCTGTCCGACGATGCCAACGACGCGGTACTGGTGATCAACGTGCCGACCGCCTTCACCTCCTCGGCCGAGGCCGCACAGGCGCTGACCACCACGCTGGGGCAACGCTCGCGGCAGCTGCGCGACAAGCCGGTGTTCGCGGTATGGCTGGGCAATGACGACCGCGCCACGGTCACCCTCAACACCGCGCGCGTACCGACCTATCCAACCGAAGCTGACGCCGTGCGCGGCTTCCAGCATCTGGTGCGTTACCGCGAAGCACAGACGGCGCTGATGGAGACGCCGCCCAGCCTGCCGGCAGATTTCGTGGTGGATGTGCCGGCCGCGCGCGCGTTGGTCGAGGCGGCGTTGGCCAATGACCAGCAATGGCTGGACCCGGTTGCCACGCACAAACTGTTGCAGGCCTACGGCATCCCGTCGTTGGAAGTGATGGTTGCGCGTGATCCGCACGAAGCGATGGACCTCGCGCAGCCGATGCTGGAGCAGGGCATGAGCGTGGCGGTGAAGATTTTTTCGCCGGACATCCCGCACAAATCCGAAGTCGATGGCGTGCGCTTGAACCTGGGCAGCCTGCGTGCGGTGCAGTCCGCGGCAACCACCATCCTGCAGCGTGCCCGCGAGAAGCGTCCGCAGGCCCGCATCGAGGGCGTGCTGGTGCAACCCAGCCTGACCCGGCCCAAGGCGCGCGAGTTGATCGCCGGTATTGCCGACGATCCAGTCTTCGGCCCGGTGGTCGTGTTTGGCCGTGGCGGTACCGCAGTGGAAGTGATCGACGACAAGACCCTGGCATTGCCGCCGCTGGATCTGCGGCTTGCCCATGAAGTAATCGGCCGCACCCGCGTCTCGCGCATCCTCAAGGCCTATGGCGATGTACCGGCGGCGGACGAGCGCGCAGTGGCGATGGTGCTGGTCAAGCTGGCGCAGCTGGCAGCGGATATTCCGGAAATCCGGACGCTGGATCTCAATCCATTGCTGGCCGACCGCAACGGCGTGATCGCGCTGGATGCACGCGTGGCAATCACGCCGGTCAAGCGCCTGCACAAGGGCCGCGGCCACCCGCGCTTCGCGATCTTCCCGTATCCCACCGAGTGGGAACGCACGATCGATCTGTCCGACGGTGGCAAGGCCTTCATCCGCCCGGTGCGGCCGGAAGACGATGGCCTGTTCCGCGCCTTCTTCGCACGCGTCACCGATGATGACCTGCGCCTGCGCTTCTTCCAGTCGGTGAAGCATTTCAGCCACGAGTTCATCGCCCGCCTGACCCAGCTGGATTACGCGCGTTCCATCGCGCTGGTGGCGATCGATCCCAAGACCGGCGAGATGCTCGGTGCGGTGCGCCTGCACGCCGATGCCGATTACAACCGTGGCGAGTACGGCATCCTGATCCGCTCGGACCTGAAGGGCCACGGCATCGGCTGGAAGCTGATGCAGATCATGATCGAGTACGCCGGCTGGCTGGGTTTGAACGTTGTGGAAGGGCAGGTGCTACGTGAGAACAGCACCATGCTGGCGATGTGCCAGAGCCTGGGCTTCAAGGTGAAGGCCGACCCGGATGACTCGACCATCATGAATGTGACGCTGCCGGTGGGTGAGGTCGGGAGCTAAAGGCTAAGAGCCAAAGGCACCCCTCCCCAACCCTCCCCTGCGCTGTGCGCAAGGGAGGGGGCAGCTCCGCTCCCTCCCTTTGCCGAAGGCAAGGGGAGGGCCGGGGAGGGGTGCTTTGGCTTTGGCTTTGGCTTTCGCTGTTGCCCCCTCCTCACCCCCAAACCACCGCAAGGCGCGACAATAGCGCCATGCAAACGAACCAAGACCCAGCAGCCAGAACCCCGCTGCTACTGCTGCCCGGCCTGCTCAACGACGCCACGCTCTGGCAGGCCCAGCTCGAAGCACTCGCCGACATCGCCGATTGCCAGGTCGGCGACCTCACCAAACAAACAACGATGCGTGCGGTCGCCGAAGACGTGCTGGCCAAGGCCCCGGAGCAGTTCGCCTTGGCCGGCTTCTCCCTTGGCGGTTACGTCGCCCAGGAAATCCTGCGCATCGCACCGCAGCGGGTACTGAAGCTGGCACTGCTGGATACCTCGTTCAAACCCGACTCGCCCGAACGCGCTGCACAACGCCTGGCACAGCAGAACAGCGTGCGCCTGCCCGGCACCTTCCATGGTTTCGGCGACAAGCTGATGCGCAGCTACATCGATGCTTCGCGCTTGGATGACCATGCATTGGTGGATACCGTACGCAGCATGACCGCACGTCTTGGAGCCGAAGTGTTCCTGCGCCAAAGCCAGTTGCAGCGTGCAGACGGCAGCGAGGCCCTGCGCGATTGGCGGGGCCCGGCCTTGATCGTCTGTGGGCGCAACGATGCGATCACGCCACTGTCGGTCAGCGAGGAGATGGCCGCGTTGATGCCGCAATCAAACCTGGTGGTGATCGAGGACTGCGGCCATCTGGCACCCTTGGAAATGCCCGAGGAAGTGTCTGCGGCGATGCGTGCGTGGTTGCTGCAGGGTATGGACGGCTAGTCCCGAAGAACGCCCGAATTCCGCAGCTCAGTACGCAAACGCAGCACGGTTTTTGCGTATGAACTCCGCCCAGCGCACCGGCTCGCGGCCGGTGATGGCGGGGAAGTTGTCGAAGGTGGCTTCAATGCCCGGTACGCGTCGCTCGGCAACACGCTGGAAGTTGTCGCGCACGCAGTTCATATAGACCATCTCGGCACCGGCCGCGCGCATGTCCTCCAGGAACACATCCGGGCTGAGCGCCTCGTAGCGGAATGATTGGCCAAGCAGTTCGCTCATCAGCGCAGCGACCTCGCCGTAGGACTTGGCGTCGTAGCCCAAGCGATAGGTCTGCCCGGCATGCCGCTGCGGCCACGCCAGCGCCTGTGCGGCTACCGCAGCGACGTCATCGCCATCGACCCAGCTGAAGCGTGCATCGCCGGTGTACTGGCGGATCACGCCGTCGACCACGGCGCGGGTGCCGTCGTAGCTGAGCAGGTTCTGCATGAAGGCTTCCGGCCTGAGATGGGTGAACGAGAAGCCGTGCCACTCGATGTAGCGTTCCACCAGCTGATGCCAGGCCCAATGTCCGATGCTGGCGTCATCACCACCGCAGGCACCCAAGTGCACCACATGCTGCACGCCAGCCAGCTTGGCCGCATCGAGGAAAACCTTGCTCTGGCGCAGCATGTCCACGCTGTAGCCCGTGACCAGGAATACGCGATCAATGTCCTGCAGCGCTGGCAGCAGCGTGTCTTCCTTGTCGAAATCGAGCAGCACCGTGCGGATTCCCTGTGCCTCCAGCGCAGCGGCGTTGGCTGAAGAGCGCACTGCTGCGACCGGCGTGACTGCATCTTCCAACAGCAGGTTTCTCAAGGTTTCGGCGCCGATCTGACCGGTGGCGCCGGTGACAAGTACGGTAGGGCGTTGCTGGCTCATTGCTGCCTTGGATGCTTGATCGAAGAAGGCGCCCAGCCTATCGTGGAGCTGCATTCCGTTCCGCGATGGTTTTTACCGGTTTTACGGAATCAGATTCTTTAATCGTGAAGCCAGCCGCATGCATCCCTCCGAACGCCTGAAAGGCCTCGACGTCTTCGTCTGTGTTGCCGACGCAGGCAGCTTTACTGCAGCTGCGGAGCGGCTGCACCTCACCGCTTCGGCGGTCGGCAAGTCGATCGCACGATTGGAAGAACGATTGGGCCGCACGCTGTTCCATCGCACCACGCGACGCATGTCATTGACTGAAGCCGGCATCGCCTTCCACCGGACCTGCACGGAAGTGCTGACGAACCTGGAGGCGGCCGAGGTGTCGCTGCGAGCGGAGGATGACGAGCCAAGTGGGCGCGTGCGTATTGATCTGCCGGCAGCGTTCGGGCGCCTGCAGGCTCTGCCGATAATTCTTGGCTTCGCCCAGGCCTATCCGCTGACGCGGCCGCAGGTGTCCTTCTCGGACCGCTTCATCGATCCGGTCGAGGACGGCGTCGACATCATCGTGCGCATCGGCGGCCCAGATGCTTGGTCATCGCTGGTCGAACACCGGCTGTTGGGCCACGAGCAGCACGTGTTCTGTGCGGCCCCCGCCTATCTTGCGATACATGGCGTACCGGCAACGCGCGGGGATCTGCTGGCGCATCGTTGCATCGCCTATGGACGCGCCGATGGCTCGGTCAGTCCCTGGCGCTTCGCGGCTGCAATGCCAGGTGACGTAGAACTGCAGATGATGCCGTCTCCGCTGGTAGTGGGAGATGGCGAAGGGCAGGTCACCGCGGCGCTGGTCGGCAGTGGCATCGTGCAACTGCCGACCTGGCTGGTACGCAGTCATCTCGAGGATGGTGCGCTGGTGGAAGTGCTGCCGCATCTGGCCAGCCAGGGCCTGCCACTCAGCTTGGCCTGGATGAAGAGTCGGCGTCAGCTGCCAACGGTCAGCCTGTTGCTGGAAACGTTGGCACAAGAGTTGGCACCGCGTATCCGCTAGCAGTGCGGCAACCGCAGCGCCTGGACGCATGGCAGGCAGGTATCACCAGCCCGCCATGGGTTTACTCAGGAACCGCGCTTCAATCCCAAGCCGGCGCGATCCCCGGATTGGCCACGCGCTCGCCGCGATCCAGTTCGGCGATTCGTGCCATGTCCTCGGCATCCAACCGCAGCTGCGCCGCCTGCAGGTTGCCGGCGAGGTTCTCGCGCTTGGTCGACGACGGAATCACCGCATAGCCTTGCTGCAGCGCCCATGCCAAGGCGACCTGTGCGGTGCTTGCCTGATGCTTGTCGGCAATGGCCTGGATCACCGGGTCCTTCAGCACCGCGCCATAGGCCAGGCTCATGAACGCGGTGACGTGGATGCCTTGTTCGCGCAGGTAGGCGATCAATGCACGGTTCTGCAGATACGGGTGCACTTCGATCTGGTTGGTGGCGATGGCATCGGCGCCGAGGATGGCGATGGCCTGGCGGGTCAGGTCGATGGTGAAGTTGGAGACACCAATCGCCTTGGTCAAACCCAGCACCTTGGCCTCACGCAGCGCACCGAGGAACTCGGCCATCGGCACTTCGTCCTTGGGTGAGGGCCAGTGGATCAGGGTCAGGTCGACGTGATCGGTGCGCAGCTTGCGCAGGCTCTCGCGCAGGCTGGCAAGCAGGTCATCGTGGTGGAAATTGCTGATCCAGATCTTGGTGGTCAGGAACAGCTGTTCGCGCGGCACGGCGCCGCTGGCGATTGCAGCACCCAGGTCGGCCTCGTTCTCGTAGATCTGTGCGGTGTCGAAAGCACGGTAGCCAAGTTCCAGTGCGTTGTGCACTGAATCAGTGAGCACCTGATCCTTCAGGCGGTAGGTACCAAGGCCAATAGCAGGAATAGTCATTCAAATCTCCAGAAATCCGCGCTTACAGGCTACGCCGTGCAGTGCGAACGAAAAGGTAAGAGGAAGTAACAGCGTGTTCTGTCAGTGCGCGCTGACGGCAATGCCGTCGGCGCGTACATCCAATCCGTCGCGGCGATCCAGGCGGCCGCTGAGCGCAGTCAAAGCCAGCGCACCCAACACCACCAACGCCCCAATCCACGGCGTGTGCATCAGGCCGATGTGATCGACCACCAGACCACCAAGCGAGGCGCCCAATGCGATGCCGATATTGAACGCGGCGATGTTCAGGCCCGATGCGACATCGGTTGCCTGCGGCACGAAGCGCTGCGCCTGCTTGACCACGTACACCTGCAATCCCGGCACATTGCCGAACGCCACCGCACCCAGCGCCAACACCGTCAACAGCACCAGCCAACGGTTGTAAGCAGTGAAGGTCAGCACCAGCAGCACCAAAGCGAGCAGGCCGAAGATCAGCGTCAGCGCAGGAATTGGACCGCGACGGTCGGCCAGGCGCCCGCCCCATAGATTGCCGATGGCCACTGATACGCCGTACACCAGCAGCACCGCGCTGACCGCGTTGGCCGAGAATCCGCTGACGTCCTGCAGGATCGAAGCGAGGAAGGTGAAGGACAGGAAGGTGCCGCCATAGCCCAGCGCAGTCATTGCATAGACCAACAACAGCCGAGGCTGCGCCAGCACTGCGAACTGCTGGCCGAACGTGGCCGGCGCGCTGCGCGGCAGGTCGCGCGGCACGAACAGCAGGCTGCCGAGCAGGGCGATCACGCCCAACGCAGCGACCGCGAGGAAGGTCGCGCGCCAGCCCAGGTGCTGGCCGATGAAGGTGCCCAGCGGCACGCCGGTGACCAGTGCCACGGTCAGCCCGGTAAACATGATCGCGATCGCGCTGGCGGCCTTGTCCTTGGGCACCACCGAGGTGGCGATGATCGAGCCGATCGAGAAGAACACGCCGTGCGCCAGTCCGGTCAGCACCCGTGCAACGATCAGCGAGCCATAACCAGGCGCCATCCATGCAATCAGGTTGCCGATGGTGAACAGCAGCATCAGCGCCACCAACAAAGCCTTGCGCGGCACCCGTCCGGTCAAGGCGGTCAGCACCGGCGCGCCGATGGCAACGCCCAGCGCGTACAGGGAAACCAGCAGGCCGGCCGAGGGCAGGCTGACGTGTAGATCGGCGGCAATGGTCGGGATCAAGCCGACGATGACGAACTCGGTGGTGCCGATGGCGAACGCACCCAGCGTCAGCGCCAGCAAGGCAAGGGGAATACCGCGTGACATGGGCGAATCCTCGGGAAGGGCCGCGCAGTGTGAACGCGTCACTCTTGCCGAAAAATGCGGTTTCCCACCAATTACTATTGATTTAAATTCAACAATATTCCATCACCACCTGGCCGCCCCGATGAAAACCACCCTGGATGAGATGCAGGCCTTCATCGCGGTGATCGACACCGGCTCGATCACCGCCGCAGCCGAGCAGCTGGGCCAGACCACCTCGGGCGTCAGCCGGGCGCTGGGGCGGCTGGAAGAGAAGCTCGGCACCACCTTGCTGACCCGCACCACCCGTCGCCTGCAGCTCACTGACGAAGGCGAGACCTTCCTGGCCCAGGCCCGCGCCATCGTCGCCTCGGTGGATGCCGCCGAAGAGCAGATCGCCGCGCGCCGGGGCACGCCGTCCGGGCGGTTGCGGGTGGATGCGGCGATGCCGTTCATGCTGCATGTGATCGCGCCGCTGGTGGCCGGCTACCGCACGCGTTACCCGCAGGTGGCGCTGGAGCTCAACAGCAGTGAGCGCTACATCGACCTGCTGGAGCGACGCACCGACGTGGCGATCCGCATTGGCCCGCTGTCGGACTCCACCTTGCATGCACGTCCCCTGGGTCACAGCCGCCTGCGTGTGCTGGCCAGCCCGGCTTACCTGCAGCAGCACGGCACACCGAAGAGCGTGGTGCAGCTGCAGGCGCACACCTTGTTGGGCTTCAACGAACCGGATTCGCTGAATCATTGGCCACTGCAGGGTGACGACGGCGAGCGTCTGCACGTGCGACCCGCATTGGCGGTTTCCAGCGGCGAGATCCTGCACCGGCTGGCACTGGAAGGCGTCGGTATCGTCTGCCTGTCCGACTTTCTCACCGAAGCGGCGCGTGCGCGTGGCGAGCTGGTGCAGGTGTTGCCGAAACTGACCTTGGATGCGCGCCAACCGATCCACGCCGTGTATTACCGCAACACCGCCGTATCAGCGCGCATCAGCTCGTTCCTGGATTACCTCGCTGAAGCAATGGCACAACCGGTTGTGGGAGCGGCGTAAGCCGCGAAGCAGACATCGTCAAAACCAACGGCATGCGTGTGATCCGATGATGTTGGGTGCGGCGTTGCGCGGCGTGCTTTCGCCCCCTCCCTTTGGCGAAGCCAAGGGGAGGGTTGGGGAGGGGTAAGCTCTTCAGCTTCTGACGCTGCAGCAGCTTCGCGGCTCACATCGCTCCTACAGAAGCCGACCACAAAGACCTTCAATGCTGCTGAGCATGATGCCAAGCATGCCGCACCAACCAACGCGCCTCATCCCAGGACACCGCCAACGCCGGGTTATGCCGGTGGTAGCTGTCCTGCAGCACTTTGTAGAGTTGCTCTTCGTTGGCGCGTGGATATGCCTGATACACGTCGTAGCCCATTTCCAGCAGGCGCTGGTAGTGGTCGAAATCGTGCTGGCCAAGATGGCCGATGGCATGCACGCCGCGCCAGTAGGTCAGTTCGGCGTGGCGATCGATGCTGCGCTGGGCTGTAGGTGCGGTCTGCATGGGTAGGACTCCACTCGCGGTCTACCCCCTGTCCGCCCGATCCTACGACGCAGGCAGAGGGTGTGCAACTCGCCCAATTCAGCTTTCCGCGCTGGCGGCATCCAACTGCGTGACCTGATCTGGGCTCAAGCCAAGCTGCGCCGCAGCCAGCACTTCCTGCAGCTGTTGCACGCTGGTGGCGCTGACGATCGGCGCAGTGATGCCCGGGCGCGCGATCAACCACGCCAAGGCGACTTGCGCCGGCGTCGCCTTGTGGCTGGCAGCCACATCATCCAACGCCTGCAGAATGCGCAGGCCACGCGGGTTGAGGTAACGGTCGGCAACTTTTGCGCCGCGTGCCGCACTCTTGCCTACGTCATCGGCGCTGCGGTATTTGCCGCTGAGGAAACCACTGGCCAGCGAGTAATAGCTGATCACGCCGATACCGTGTTCGCGCGCCAGCGGCTCCAGCTCCGCCTCGTAGCCACTACGGTCGTAGAGGTTGTATTCCGGCTGCAGGGTTTCGTAGCGCGGCAGGTGATAGTCGGCGGACACCTTGAGCGCATCACGCAGGCGCTCGGCGCTGTAGTTGGACGCGCCAATCGCGCGCACCTTGCCCGCCTCGATCAGCCGCGCGAACGCGCCCAGGCTTTCTTCCAGCGGCACCGACTCATCGTCTTCATGCGCTTGGTACAGATCGATCACATCGGTCTGCAGACGACGCAGCGAATCCTCGACCGCTTCATTGATGTTGTCGGCAGACAGGCCCGGATGCTCGGCCCACTTCGCAACCTTGGTGGCGATCACCACCTTGTCGCGCTTGCCGCTGCGCTGCAGCCAGCGGCCGATGATGGTCTCCGATTCGCCGCCGCGGTTGCCCGGCACCCATGCCGGATAGACGTCGGCGGTATCGATCAGGTTGAAGCCGGCATCGACGAAGGCATCGAGCAGGCC
Source organism: Stenotrophomonas sp. STEN020 (assembly GCF_056760195.1). Classification (NCBI taxonomy): domain Bacteria; kingdom Pseudomonadati; phylum Pseudomonadota; class Gammaproteobacteria; order Lysobacterales; family Lysobacteraceae; genus Stenotrophomonas; species Stenotrophomonas sp. STEN020. Next base: position 15,522 of record NZ_JBRREI010000046.1, on the reverse strand, counting down.
AAAGGATGTCTTCTCATCGGCACTCCAGCCGAAAACGTTGCCACCAAAAGCGATGGGGCTGACATGGAGACCCGAGCGGCCAAGTTCGCGTGACTGGGGCATGCGTTGCTCCTTTGTTGTTCAGCTCAACAGCATAGACGGCATGCGTTCCAATTCCGTGGCAACGTCGTGAATACAGCGTTCCGTGCGCCGTTCTCACGCTAACGGGATCTAAACATTTGCATGCTGCATTGCACTTGCAGTCGCGTGCTAGGCTCGCCGTTTCAATCGACGGAATTCCGCATGAAGAAGCCTGCCCCGCTGTTGTGTGCCTGTCTGCTGGCGCTTGCCAGCACCCTGTCTGCCGGCACTGCGCTGGCCCATGAAGCCGCTGCCAGCACAGCTGACGCGCAGGTATCGCCGCAGCTGCAGGCTGCCATCGCCGGCAGCTGGCGCACACCGGCCAATGTGCTGCGCGACGAATACCGTCACCCGGCGCAGACCCTGGCCTTCTTCGGCCTGCAACCGACCCAGACGGTCATCGAAATTACACCGGGCGGCGGCTGGTATTCCGAAATTCTTGCGCCCTACCTGCGCGATGGCGGCAAGTACGTTGCCGCGGTGGTCGACCCGACCGCATTGCCGGCCGGCGGTGGTCGCGATTACCAGCAGCGCTCGCGCGATGGCCTGGGCAAGAAGTTCGCCGCATCCCCGGCCCAGTTCGATCGCGCCACCGAGGTGGCCTACAACCCGGTTGCACCGGTGTTTGGCGCACCGGGCTCGGCGGACCTGGTGCTGACCTTCCGCAATGTCCACAACTGGCGTTCCTCTGGCCAGGCCGAGGGCATGTTCAAGGCCTTCTTTGACGTGCTCAAGCCAGGCGGCACCTTGGGTGTGGTTGAACACCGCGCCAAGGCGGACGTGCCGGCTGATGACGGCAGCGGCTATGTTGGCCAGGCGCAGGTGATTGCCATGGCCGAAGCCGCTGGCTTCAAGCTGGCTGGCAGCAGCGAGGTCAACGCCAACCCGCGCGATACCAAGGACTACCCCAAGGGCGTGTGGACGCTGCCGCCGTCCAACAGCCATGACCCCGCTGATGCCGCCAAGTACAAGGCCATCGGCGAAAGCGACCGCATGACACTGCGCTTCGTGAAGCAGTAACCGCACGGAAGTAGGGCTTGGAGAGGGGAGGGTGAGACAATGTGCGGCCTCGCTGTTGGCTGCACGGCCCTCAAGCTGGCGCGCGACGGAAGCTCGTCGCGCCCAGCCAGCAGCGCATCTTCAATCTACTTTCCGAACACCTGCATCACATGCTCATCGCCTTCAATAAACCGTTCAACGTGCTTTGTCAGTTCACCGATCGCAGCCAACCGCCGCGCGCGACCCTGGCCGGCTTTGGCCTGCCGCCAAACGTGTACGCAGCAGGTCGTCTGGATTACGACAGCGAAGGCTTGTTGTTGCTCACCGATGACGGCAATCTCGCCCATCGACTGACCGACCCGCGGCACAAGCAGCCAAAGACTTATTGGGTGCAGGTTGAAGGCGTGCCAACCGATGACAAGCTGCAGGCGCTGCGTGACGGCGTACAGCTCAACGATGGGCCGACCCTGCCTGCGCGCGTTGAACTGATGCAAGCGGCACCAGCACTGTGGGAGCGCGACCCGCCCGTGCGTTTCCGCAAGACCGTGCCGGATGGCTGGCTGGCAATCACTCTGCGCGAAGGTCGCAACCGTCAGGTGCGACGCATGACCGCTGCGGTAGGCTTGCCGACGTTGCGGCTGGTGCGTGCGGTGATGGGGCCGTATGCGCTGGATGACCTTCAGCCAGGGCAGTGGCGACAGGTGGATTGAGCTGTGATGACTACGTGTAACCAGCGTCGCCGCATGGCAAATGGTGCCTGGCCGATGATGGGGCCGCGATAGGCGGCAAGTCCTGGTTCGGACGCACGCGGGTCGGTATCGGGATCGGTATCGGTATGGGGTGCGGTGCCACTCCCACATCCTTGTCGAGAGTGGCACCGCATTTACAGTTGAAGGACGTGGTTTCACCGACTTGGATGCGTCGACCAAACCAGCCCTGCGATGATCGCTGCATCCAGAACCTGCATGAGGATATGCAGCCGTCCGTGTGAGAGCTGATCATCGACCCATGCGAGAGCCCCTGCGTCGCTTTGCTGATCGCTCCCAAGCTACTCATCCGGTCGCTGCTACGGCAGCAGCACGACTACCAGATGTCGATCGTAGTCGCGAAGCCTGCCGGGTCATGCGCATGTATCGCGATCTCCGCAGGGATGAAGCTTCTGCCTCGGTAGATGGGCCTGGCCGCGTAGCGGCTCAGCTTGCCCGCACGTATCAGTGGTAGCACCGTGGTGTTATCGATCCTGCGCTTCTGCTCCGCAACCCATATCGGCACAAACACCATGTTGTCCACATCACAATCACCGCCGAGTTCTTCGGGGATCAAGTGCAGGAAAGCCAGTTCGCGTCGTCGCACCGCTGCTTCGCACTTCGCTCTTGTATCGAAATGTCCGAAGTCAGCGGATCCGGTTTTGCGGGGGCGGCGCCCGTCGTGCATGACACTCTCCTGTAGCCTTTGCAACTGAGGCAAGTGCATTGATCGAGGTAACGCGGAAGAGCCGCAGCGATGAAGCGTGCGGCGCGGCGCCGCGATGAAACCCGCAATCAAAGCTGCCGTCTTTGGAGTTGAGAGGATACGAGAGTTTTGCCATATCGCCTTGTTACCGCTGGGCATGAGATGGCGTACGCGCAGCATGTAGGCGTGCATTGATTGATGGGCGACGCGACAAAGCGCGTCGCTGCTGTGGGCCATCCGGTTTGAACAGCTGGCCGGCGGGTTGTGGATCACAACACGTTGGCTCCAAGTGGGTGGCAATACTCGCTCGTAGAAAAGCCGGCAACTTTCGCGGCAACCGACAATCAGCGTAGAAAAGATCCGGGCGCCAGCTGATCGTGATCGTCATGTCAGCCATGCATGCAAGCAATCGGCGACGCTGTTGCCTACCGCCCGGCAGGGGGTTCCCACAGCTCGACCTTGTTGCCTTCGGGATCCATCACCCAGCCGAATTTCCCCTGCTCGGAACGCTGCGGCTCACCCACGACATTGCAGCCCTCGCTGCGCAGTGCTGCGAGCAGTGCATCCAGGTTGTCCACGCGGAAATTGATCATGAAGGGCGCAGTGGAAGGCGCCATATAGCTTGTGTCCGCAGCAAATGGGCTCCAGATCGTCGCGCCTGCCGGGCTGTCAGCGCCGCCCCACTGAAACACCGCTCCGCCCCAATCGCTGACATCCAGGCCGAGGTGCTCGCGATACCAACTGGAAAGCGCCTTGGGATCGTTCGATTTGAAGAAGATGCCGCCAATGCCGGTTACACGTTTCATGCTGGTTCTCCAACGGTGATCAGGGTGGTGATGGCTGGCATCGAGGGAAGTAGGCCAACGTGTTGTCGGACCGATGCTCATAGTGCTGCAGGAGGGCTCGCCGCGTAGTGAAACTTGGGCGTCGTCCCCTTGGATTGGCTAGCCGTAGGTCACTGAGGCATGCGGTTTGCATGAACCAAAGGGACCTATCCGTTGTACGCAAGCACCACAAGCTGCAGTTCTGGTATGACGATGAGCACCTTTTCTGGCCCATGCGTGTAAAAGGATCCCTTGGTACGCGACGCTGTCTCGATCTGTTCTTTCAGTTGCGTATCAAGCCCAGCGCATTCCAGGCCCGGCGACAGCAAGGTCTGATCGTCATCGACGAAGGCAGCATCCGGAGTGGGGCGCCACGCGTCAAACGTGTAATACGGATCAGCCGATTTCCGCGAGTGGCTGGTTGCGGGAAAGTAGTTGAGCCCGTGCTTGGCGATGCCTTGGGCAGTTCGCGGGTCGATCCGGTACACCGCAGCTCCGCAGCCCTCTCGGAAGCCCGATACGCCTCCGCGTGCGACTGGATAGCTGATGCCAATCTCCGCCGGGATGATTCGCATGTAGAACGATTCCGTCCATATCTTTCCGATTAGCAATAGTGCCGCTACACCAACAATCACCGCTCGTATCTTTCCTGAAATTACGGACATCAGCGCTATCCTGAGTTACATCAGCCCGCGAGCGGGGCTCTGCGTATGTGACCTGCCGGCACCAATGTCACGCGTTGAAGAAGGGCGTAGGAGTTGGCGCCTGCTTGTACCGTCGTACTCCGAGAGACCTTCATTGGCACCGCTTTGGACTGGCAGGAGTGTGACGCCATGGAAAACCGGCACTCCGACCGAGACGCCGAGAGACGCAACCAGGGCAAGGAGCGCGATGAAGCGCATCATGGCCGCCAGTTACCGAATGATGCCGCACTGCGAAGCGGAATCGGGTGGAGTGAGCTGTCAGGCCTCATATCTGGATGAACAGCGAAGGTGCGTACGCAGACCAGTACAAGACGATGGTGCCGATGGCGCTGAAAGACAGTGCGAGGACGGCACGGGGAACCGTAGGCCTCCACGTAGCGACGCCGACAAGAAGCAGGCAGATTCCGGGCAGCGCCCACCACCATTTGATATTGCGAAATACAAACTGGGAATAGCCTGATTGAGTGACGTTGAAGCTGCTCCATGCACCAGTGAACGCATCAACGGCACCGTGTTGAACGGCATAGATGAAGTAGCCTTGGGCCAAGGCCAGTACCAGCACAATGGCTACGAGCAATATTCTCTTGAGCATGACTTCCAGCTTTGGATTGAGCCGACCCGTGAAGTCAATCTGGTGTGAATGGACTGCGAGGCGGAGAGTTTGATGCTGGGCACATCGGCTGCCCAGCCATTTAGGGCAGAGGAGATGCTATCAATTGGTGCTGCTATCGGGCGTAGATGGTTCTTTGGATTTCAGTGCGATAACCCACGCAGCGACCTCCAGCACTATGCCAATGCCGCCTAGCAGCCACGCCCCTGTGCTTGATGAAACGACGTAAAGGCACAGCGCGGCAATAAATAGAAGAATTGCGAGAGCATGCAGGATTTTCATCTAGCCATCTGACTCTGGAGTTGAGCCGCCGCTCGAAGCGAGTGCGGCTTTGGTGAATGGTGAGCAGAAGCTCGGCAGTCCGTCAGTTGGATCATACAAGTTGAGTAGGATCAGTGCCGCCAGGGGCAAGAAGGCTGGCCAGCATGTGGCCACTAGCGCACCAATGCAGGCTGCCGGTGCGCTGGTACGCCGAGGCCAGGATAGGCTAGACGAAGAAGAGCGTGCCCGTCGTTTTGGGCTCGCGAAGACCGAATGAGTGGATGCGGATGATTCGCGTATGGCGGGTAGCGAACCCTTCAGATTAGCAATCTGAAATTGCGAGCCTCCCGGGATGCTGTTGAGTCGATGGGCAACCCATGCCAATAAGACTCTTCGAAGCAGAGGTTTACCAGAGCGAACAGAATCCACGCAAGAATCAGCTGTCCATTGACCAAGAGCAAATGCTTGCCCAGAAACCGTGGAGGGACGGAGCGCCAGCCAGGATAGCGAGGGTGGACCAGGACGACGAGCCGGAAGCTTGCGTGAATCTCTGCTAGAAGGCGGGGAGTCTGGGAATCTGCGTTTTGGCCCCGGATTAAGCCGACCCGCGCAACGGGCTCGGCTTGAGTGAATTGTCAGGTGTCATGATCGTAGTCTGCAGCTGCCCCATTCTTGAAGTGGATGGTAAACAGAGCATATCGATTGCCAGTTGTCTCAAACTGAAGCAGCCAGGGATTGCTTGGGTCCCCATCTAGTGGAACCCCAATGCCAACAAATTCGAATATGTCATTCAAAGAGGCGGGCAGCGGGCCATAGATGCTCTGATATGCCGGAACCAGAACGGATGCGACTTGCTGGAACAACGCGGCCGTATCATTCGTTGTCTTCTTGAAGAATGCAATTTGCTTGTTCGAGGGAAGCTGCGAGTCGAAGGTTTTGAAGTAGACGGAAATTGTCCGACCTTCAAAGGCAACGGAGTCTGCATCCCATGACTCTTTCCCGCGAATTCTGGTGAGCTCCATGATGCCGAATAGCGGATGCGTCGTGGTCGCTACGACAGGGCCGTCCCAGAGTCGATCAAGCCATTTGAACATGACACCTAGCTCGGAAGTTGGCAGAACCGCGAAACGAGTTCTGCTTGAATGAACAGTCAGGGCCTGCTGCCGTCAACAGCTGATCTACCAATGTACCAACGGTGCTGGACCCGCAGGGGTCCCAGAAGGTGGCCCCCAACTTTACGCCCGCGGTTTCCTCCACGGCTCCAATTGCGTCCTCTATATCAGCGTCATCGATTGCCGCGAATCCGGGGCCGCCCAAAACAACCGACAGCATGTCTCCTGGAAGAAAGTAGGGCGTTGGCCACCGGCAATGCCAAGAGAAAGCAACGCCAACAGCAGCGGCCAAAGCTTGGCGATCGCCGCTACCCCAGGCATTCAAAGAGCTTGAGATGCGAGACGCCTGGATAGAGCGAAGAATCTTGAAGAATGACAGGTCGGGACCTATCCATCTCACGCCAATGAAAAAGCGTTTCCACCGGCCAGTGGGTGGATAGTGAGATGGGTACTTGAGCGGTTCGTCGGGATGCATGGTACAGGGCCTGGCTCCGGAACTAAGTCACGTCGACAAGTGGTGCCGACCTTGGTCAACTGCCAGGCACGATAACACGAGTGCCTTGCTCGAACAGAACCCTCGCGGGCGAAGTGTCACAGTTGCGATAAATCAGGAATTCCCCATGGGGGTGGCCAGAAACGAAGCTACCTTCCCACTCGACGCAATCCATGGATGTTTCGCCAAAAAATGTTCCGTAAGCACGTCCCGTGAAAGGGCGTCTGTCCGAGTCTAGGACCAGTGATGGGACAACGAACCCATCATGATGTTCAAGTATCAGCTGAGACTCATGGGTCGCCTGGATACGCTGACAGCCCGTCACTGCCAATAGCACAGCAAATACGGCAACATGAGCTCTCATGAGATTCCTAACTCCAGAACTTGGCCGCGCCGCGTAGTGGCGCCGGCTTGAATGAATTGTTGGACATCCTACTGGTCGGCGGTGAACAGCACGTGCCGCCCCTTGGAAGCTGCGACTTGGTAGAGGGTGCAAACCTCCTGGAGCCATTCCCACGTGTGCCGGAAGTCTTCATCTGTTAGATCGAAGCCGTACTCTTCCGGGTTGATGGCGTCATATCGCTCTCTGAATTGTTCTTGCGTGAGCCCTGCTATCGCCAAAGCCACGTCCCTGACCTGCTCCGGAGTCTTAAGGCTGATGATGTAATCATTCTCGCTGTGAAGAGGCTGGCCGCCGAGGACCACATGATTGAGGGGGTATTGGCCTCCGTCATAGCTGAGAAGCCCATCCGAAAGGGCGCGGTGCATCGCGTCCCACGCCTTGTCGCTTTGAGCGATGTAACGGCCGGGCTCTGCGAAATAGCGCTCCTCGATATCCTCCTGGATAAACAGGAGGCGCTCTTTGTTGTTTTGCCTGGATAGCAGCTGGGCGACATCGTCGCCGGAGAGTGCGAAGTGCACGCCAAGACAAGCCATGAAGTCTCCTTTGGGGCTACGTGAGGTCTGAACAATCTGCTCGATCACGCTGATTCTCATGTTCGAGTCGGTGCACGCACTCCAGATCACGGTAGCGGCAATAGCTGGATGCGTAGCTTCGCTTCTCGTCGATACGGCTGCCGACCCGGGCGGCCGCTTTCCAGCAGTGTGGTGCGATCAAAGCAAATAGTGCCCACCGCGGCACAGTGTGCTCCATCTCGGGCAGGACGATTTCGCGACGTGTACGCTTGCGTCGGCCTTTTTGCTCGGCGTCGCCAAAGGTCGGTTGCATGGGTGGGTCAGGCTGGCAATTCGTGGGCTGTGGATCGATAGGCTGCAGGGGAGGGCCGACGCCGATCTGAACGACGAATTGGCACTATGCCAGGTACTTGGCGAGGATTGCGCCTAGCGCGAGCACTGCGCCTACGATTGATACGGGGCGAATATGCTTGTGCCATCCATAAGCCATAAGACCGAAGCCAGCTGCTCCAAAAAGGTTTCGAAGACTTTGTCCGTAGAAGATGAAATCCACGAGGTTGATTGCCGCAAACAACAGGAGAATGACTAGGAAAATCTTTCTTCTAGTAGCCATACAGGAAAACTCCGTGTTTTTTCCTTCTTTGGAAACATGCCCGCCGTGAGTGAAAGGCCGTTCCGCAAAATGGACAGTACAGTGCGGCCCGATAGAATCAGCCGGCACCTGGGTCGGTGTCGACATATCCTACTGCTGAGTAAAGGATTTCGTTGTGCTCAACACGCAGAAGTTCTTCGCGCCGGAGACGTCATTGCGTCCTTCATGCCGCCGTCGCAGTTCCCAAAGCTCGATACAAGTCTTCCTGATGCCTGACGCGTGAGCCAAGCCCGGCCAATTTGTGGCCACGGCGTTGGCTGAACATCACTTCCATTTTCGCGGCTGTGGAGCGGTCCAGGCTTGAATCAATTGTCAGGTGGATGCCGGCCCAACATCCATGCCGTCATAAGTATCAACGCCGAACTTGTCGGCAAGCGCATAGAGCTCTTGATTTCTTTGGTGCAGCGAGAGAACTGAGTGTGACTCAAGCTTCTCCACATGCAGGAAGCAGTACTCATCCTCGCCTTCGTCAAACTCAGGAATGAACATTTCAACAAAGCGATAGCCTTGCTGATCGAGCTCACTGGCGAGTGTGTGCAGCTTGTCGGCCGAGGCGTCAGTGAAGAAGTAGCCCCAAAGCATTGGGCCATCGATGTTCCAGTCCGTTGATTCCTGGATGTTCGAGAACATGGTTTCCAGACTTGCGATATCAATCATGCAAGCACCTGACTCCACAAGTACGCCGAACCGCGTATCGGGTTCGGCTTGGATGAACTGTCGGGCCGCCATGATGGCCGCAACAACAGCTTACTTTGGTGCTGGGTGCACTGTATCGAGCTGCGCGTTCTTCTCCGCAGCGGCATCATAGATCTCAAATAGTGATGCTCTGGCGGACCAGATGCCCATGCATACCAGAAGCAAGGCCATTGGCAATAACTTGTAAATTCGCTTTGCAATCATTGGAATTACGTCCTTTGTAAAAATCCAGTTGAACAGATTGATTCCGGAGTTCAGTACATCTTTGAAGCGGACTAGGCTTGCATGAGCTGCCCGATTTCGTCCGTTGCTAGCCTAGCTGAATTTGCTCGATAGCGGGGAGTAAAAACAGAGGGCAAGGATGACACCGTTTAGGAGCAATGATGCTTCGTAGAACAGTGACGACGGGCGTGAAATGACATGAGGTGCATCAAGAACCGTCAATGCACTCCAGCCCAAGGTGAGGAGCAGGTATGCCCAAGGGCTGTACGGGAGAAAAAAGGCAATGGCCACGAGCGAGGCAAGGTAGCCGACAACCAAAGCGATGCGTAGGGTTCCGTGAAATGGATGGGATTTGCTGGACGCAACAACACGCTCCTTGATTCTAAGTCTTTCTTCACGAAGCAGCCTCGGAAGCGAACTGGCGCCAAGCTCATCAGCCACGATGCCGCCAACTGTGACGAGAATAGTTAGCAGTACGAGCAAGCGGAACGTGAGTTCATTCATTGGGCATGCATCACGCAACGGCTGACGTCTGAACTAGGCCGGCGCTGCGAAGCAGTGGCCGGCTTGAAGGGGTTAACCCCCGCGCCGCGAAGCGGCGTCGGCTTGAATGAACTGTTAGGCCTCATGGCTGGAGATCTCCGACAGCCAATGCACGCCCCCTGTATCTGCCAACGCGAAGTGCCCAAGAGCAGAGCTGTGGGCGATTGTGCCATTGAATAGCAGCGCATCCCATTGACCAGATGGGCCTAGCTCCTCTTGGACAAAGGTGAAGTGCGAACCTAGGGCCGAATCAGGTGTTTGGCCCAAGGCTCGAAGGTCATCAGGCGTGCCTTGTACCAGAGCGAAAGAGCGCTCTGCGAGCTGGGAGTTGCCATCAAAGTAGAGACGCGGATGTGCGGTCTTGATCTGCATGAGGCCTGACTCTGGAATTAAGCCGCGCCGCGTAGCGGCGTCGGCTTGAATGAACTGTTAGGCCTCTGCGACCAGAAGCCTGTCGGCAGCCGATTCCGATACGAGGATGCCGCTCCCGATGGGCAAAGACCGTTTAGACAGCTCGGGAAAGGTAATGAGCAGTTTGAAGCCTCCCGGGCTGAAATGGCTCAGAAAGAAATTTGCAGAGGCTTGAAATGGCTCGGAATCTGGGGGCTCGACCGTAACCATATCGGTGAAGTTTGCAAAGCGGGGCGGGACGGGGATCTCGGGCACAACGACTAGGCCTCGGCCCGTTACCTGGAACGTGTCTTGGACTTGCAAGAGATGTCTCATCGCCGAGGCCTAACTCTGGAATTAAGCCGCGTCGCGTAGCGGCGTCGGCTTGAATGAATTGTTAGGCACCACCAGCGGCTGTCTAGCCACCGGTCTTGCCCACCCAGCCCGCCTCAACAGTCTCCACAGCGGACAAGATCTGTTGCGCAAAGGCGCGTGCCTGTGCAACGTCGAACTCCACCGCAGCCTCGTAAGGCATTGCCACCACTTTGATGAAAATGACCCCCTCGTCCTGGCGAGCCTCGCAGGCCACCGTCTCTTGGTACGGCTGTTCTGGACTGGTGGTCATGTTCGTTGTCGTGCCTAACGCCTGAATTAAGCCGCGCCGCGAAGCGGCGTCGGCTTGAATGAACTGTTAGGTGCCAGCCACGGCACCGAAGAAACGACTAGAGTCGGCAGCAATCTTGGGAAGTTGGCCAAGCTCGCTGGTGAGGTTGCTCGAAAGCTTCCATTCCTCAGGAACGCCAAATAGCCCGTGGATTGAAATAGAAAATGTCACTACCCCGAGTGCCGAGCAACGGGCGGAGATTGAGAGATCACCTTCAAGTGAGGCGCATTGCTCGATGTCAGGCCAAGGACGTTCATAGGAAGCGAGTCGCAAGCAGAACTGAGTGAACTCGGATGATCCGAGAGGGCAATAGATCTCTCGAACTGCGTAGATATCAGCGCCTCGGAGCTCTACTGAAAAGACGTACTCACCCGCGCCAAAGAAGCGAAGCTCCTTGTCGGTTGAAGTGGATTTGATGGAGAACGAGGAGTCTTCCATGGCACCTAACACCTGAATTAAGCCGAGCCGCGAAGCGGCTTCGGCTTGAATGAATTGTTAGGGCGCATGCTAGCGCGCACAACCGCCGCAAGTAGTGGCTCACGTTGGCGCGCGACCTCTTGCGGGCTGCCGTCATAAATGACCAGCAGTACACTCGATGGGTGGTCAAGCCCGGTTGGCAGGAATGCCATGCGCTCGCGCACCGAGTTGTCCCTCAGGCCATAGAACCAGGCTACGTGGCCGATGGAAGTTTTTGAAAAGCCAGCAAAGCGACTGCTGTCCGGCAGAGACCAGTGCCCACCGACGAGGATCTCTGCGCGAAGAAGTCCGGGGCGGAGTGGCGTCAGTGTGCAAATTGTGTAATCAGGGCCTAGTTGTCCCTGAACGGAATAGCCGGAGTCACTGAGGAGGTTAGGGCAGCTGTAGCCCTCGAACGCCGGCAATAGCGGGGTCCTCTCCGAGTGACTACATGCTCCGAGTGCTAGCAACAGGATGGCGAAGATGTGTCTCATGCGCCCTAACTCTGGAATTAAGCCGCGCCGCGAAGCGGCGTCGGCTTGAATGAATTGTTAGGCGGCATGTGCTCACCGTTGCGCAAATGAGCGATGAACCTGATGCTGTCCGGCTCGAGATTGTGCGGAAGATTGAGTGAGCTTATTAGTTCAAGGACTTCAGTAGCTGGATGCTCGATTTCTATCCATTCAACAGAAAGGATTGGTACAGGCCCCCATTCGCTGTCATAGAACCGGTCAGTTCTGTGCGACAAGCTGCCATGCATCGGGGACGAAACATCCACGAACTTGATGAGGTACGAAACTGAGAGGCGCTCAAGCACGGCAAGGAGCTCCCGCCACTTTGTGTTATTGAGCAAGCGCGCTGAAAATTCTCTGGCCAAGGTAGCCTTAACCTCTCTCTCTTCTTGCATCAGAGAGGGACGATAGTTCTGGTCGACAATGTCTATCCAGATGTCTGTCATATGTAAATGCCGCCTAACTCTGGAATTAAGCCGCGCCGCGAAGCGGCGTCGGCTTGAATGAATTGTTAGGTGCGCCGCCACGGATCATTGACGGCCTGGCGCACCGTGATTACATCAAGGGGGGTGCTGAACGGGCGCCTCTTCGTCATGTTGAGAAGCATCCATGCAGATAGAAGTTCTGGACTTTGCCTTGACCAGCCGGAGCTCCAGCCATGATTAGCGAACATGTAGAGTAGAAACTCCTCGTTGCGCTGCACCTCTACATAGGCTCCCGGATCACTGATCGTTGGATAATACTGATCGTAAAAGTGCACGCCGTAGCCCCGGGGTAACCATTTCAAAAGTGCTACAAAGTCTGCGAGAACGGCGCCCGGCTCAACCTCAACGACGAGAGTGTTGTCGGCCTGCCTTGCTGTGAGATTCGGAATCTTCGGTATCTTTGGAATCATCAGAGCGCACCTAACTCTGGAATTAAGCCGCGCCGCGTAGCGGCGTCGGCTTGAATGAACTGTTAGGCCTCTGCCCGGCCATCTGCAAGATTCCGCAACCAAGCAGCCAGATCATCAACCGCTAGCTGCGCGGTGGCCTGGAACTCCGCAAGCGGGAAGACCATCTCGACCTCTCGCCCAATGTACAGATCTTGCACGAACTCCATCTGCGGGGCGCCAGCGGCAGAGAAGCGAACTATGCAAAGCCGCTGCCGATTGAACTGAATCTCAGCGGCGGGAGTGCTTTCGGGGCCTTCTGTGATGAAGATGATCTCGAATGACATATTCAGAGGCCCAACTCTGGAATTAAGCCGACCCGCGAAGCGGGTTCGGCTTGAATGAACTGTTAGGCGGCTGTGGCGACTGGTGGAACCCCTGCCCAAAGCTGCCTTGCTTGTGCAACCTAACGCGAACCGATCATGCCACAGCTCGCGGGATGGAGCTTGCCCAGGAAGCCTCGCCGAGCGTTGCCGCCGAAGTGCGATGAAATGATTGCGTTGGGGTAGCGAAGCGTAAGACGAAGTGGTGAACTTACCGATGCCAGGAACAGATGGAGCTGCTATCCGGAGCCGACCGGTGACCTGCCGATGTTGCTACCGAAAGAAGAAGGGCCAGCCAACCCAGAACACCGCCGCCTAACTCTAGAATTAAGCCGACTCGCGAAGCGAGTTCGGCTTGAATGAATTGTTAGCGCGCCTTAGGGGCGAGCCGGAGTCAGGAGTGAAATAGTAGGTGCACTTGCCAGGTGCAACACAGGATTTGATTGCGCCATGAGGGAATTGGCCGGCCGGCACGAGGGAGAACTGAAACGAGGGAAGCATTGCGATGGGGTGCCTCTCAAGCAGCTGCCAGTGTTCTTTAAGGGCGGGGGTGTAGGTGAGGGCAAACAGGCCGAACTCACTTCTATCCGTGGAGATGTTGACGATTGCACCACCAATTAGGCCGGTACCTTGAAGGTCAGCCGGAAGACAGCAGGCCCCGCCGTTGGGCAGATTGGACTCAAATGAGCCCTCCCAGCCATGGGGCGCAACAGGGCCGCTGGCAAAAGTAGAGCCTGCAAAGAGCATTAGAAAAAATCCGAGACTCTTCATAGCGCTAACTCTGGAATTAAGCCGCGCCGCGAAGCGGCGTCGGCTTGAATGAACTGTTAGGCGGCAGACCGTACTTGTTGGAGCCCCGGTAGCCACCCACGTGCAGAAGCGGTAAACAGGATAAGCGCTGTGCCACCGAGAAGCCAAAACAGTTTGCGACCGACCATGTAGCCAAGTTGCTCAGGTGAAACAGCAGAATCGAGTGAGGACGCAATGACCAGCGTCGTTAGCCCCATGAGTGAAAAGAAGATCACAATGCCCCAAATGGCGTGAAATAGAACTCGCATGATCGTCTCCTGTCGCCTAACTCTAGAATTAAGCCGACTCGCGAAGCGAGTTCGGCTTGAATGAACTGTTAGGCATCAGCTAGTTCCCACTGGGCGTCCGAGAACGATAGTTCCCAGAAGCCAGCTTGCCCTGGTAGGAGGCCGATTGTGCCTGTGATCCTGCCGGAAGGTGCAGTCGAATAGGTGAAGGTACTGATCTCCATGGAGCTAAGGTCCTTGGCCGAGACCGTCCCGGTCATGTTGAAGCTGATTGTCTGTGCGTTGGTGATACGAAGAACACGCGGCTCATAGGAGTCGTTGGCTTCGTTGTACGGAGCAACTATCAGTGATATGCCGGTCTCTGCGATGCGGATGTCGGAGGCGGGCAGGTCATGCCATCTAATCGCCGCGAGTGGGGTGCTGGACATGATGCCTAACTCTGGAATTAAGCCGACCCGCGCAGCGGGTTAGGCTTGAATGAACCGTTAGGCCTCATTGAGAACGGCCTGCCGAAATTGATGCACATAAGCTGTGCCAAGCCTTGGTTCGAGTCGCTCTACTGCTTGTAGTGCCTGGGCTACATCGAATGCTTTTCCTTCAAGCGCGGAGAGCGCTTGATTGTGCAGAGAGTAAGCAAGCCATGCGGCATCGCTCGCTGGGCTTTGCTCCTCCGGGTCGAGGTGACCTGCAAGAAGAACCCGCAGGTTGAACAAGGCAACAGCCAGAAGGCGCTTCTCTAGATCGACTTGCTGGTCATCTGACATGAGGCCTAACTCTGGAATTAAGCCGCGCCGCGAAGCGGCGTCGGCTTGAATGAACTGTTAGGCGGCTGTGGCCACTTACCGCTCCCCGGGCCAATGCTGCCTTGCTTGTGCAACCCAACGTGAGCCGATCATGCCACAGCTCGCGGGATGGAGCTTGCCTGGGAAACCTTACCGAGCGTTGCCGCCGAAGTGCGAAGAAATGATTGCGGTGGGGCAGTGAAGCGTAAGGCGAAGTGGCTGGCTTACCGCTGCCAGGCACAGTTGGAACTGTTACCCGGAGCCGACCGGTGACTTGCCGATGCTGCTGCCGAAAGAAGAAGGGCCAGCCAACCCAACGCACCGCCGCCTAACTCTGGAATTAAGCCGACCCGCGCAGCGGGTTCGGCTTGAATGAACTGTTAGGCGGCTAAGGACTGCCAAGCTGGAAGTCGAATGGAACCGTTCGTGTACGGGAAGCTGAATTCACCGAGTAGCGCCACTTTGCCACCGCGGATCGCGCGACGCTAGGCCAGGCTGAGTGGCCAGATGATGAAAGTAACGTGGAGGAACGAACTGAACCGTCCGGATCGATCTGCAGCTCCAGTGTAACTGCGCCACCACGCAGCTCTGTAATACGAGGTGCTTCTGGCGCCGGGCAATAAATGAGGTCTGGGTCTGACGACACGCAGGAGTTGTGGGGTGTGGTAGCACCCACCGCTAGTGAAAAGAACAACCAGTGGAAGTTCATAGCCGCCTAACTCTGGAATTAAGCCGCGCCGCGAAGCGGCGTCGGCTTGAATGAACTGTTAGGCGGCTGTGGCCACTTACCGCTCCCCGGGCCAATGCTGCCTTGCTTGTGCAAC
>NZ_JBRREI010000045.1:0-36922 GCF_056760195.1 Stenotrophomonas sp. STEN020 | reverse complement strand
AATTAGCGCTATGGAACCACCCGATCCCATCCCGAACTCGGAAGTGAAACGTAGCCGCGCCGATGGTAGTGCAGCCTAAGCTGTGCGAGAGTAGGTCATCGTCAGGGTTTTATCTAAGAACCCCGCTGCTCACGCAGCGGGGTTTGTCTTTTTATGTAAGCCAGGTGTTTTACAGCCTGGGTTATGTTCCGCAAGGAAACGCATTGGAGCCGGCGCAACGCGCTGCTCAAACCGTCTTCCTGATGAACACAGCGCTATGGAACCACCCGATCCCATCCCGAACTCGGAAGTGAAACGTAGCCGCGCCGATGGTAGTGCAGCCTAAGCTGTGCGAGAGTAGGTCATCGTCAGGATTTAAACCTAAAACCCCGCTGCCAAAAGCAGCGGGGTTTTTCTTTGTGCGAAACAGCGACACACGCGCACTTGTAGGAGCGGCATCAGCCGCGAAGCGCGTAGAAACAACGACGCGGAAAGGCTTGAGCGAAGCCAAAAGCCAAAAGCTCCCCTCATCCCAACCCTTCTCCCGCAGGCGGGAGAAGGGCTAAGGCAACAGCCAGAACAATGGCCAAAGCCAAAGCCAAAGCCAAAGCCAAAGCCTTGGGGCTATGTAGGCACTACTAAGAACGCCCTTGCCGAACATGGTTCGGCACTACGGAGTGCCGACTTCGCAACGCTTGCTTGGTGAACCGTCACGAAAACAGCCTAAATCTCAAAGGCTGGCTGTTACCGTCGATGCGCAGTGGCCATTAGCATCGGCCTGCTCGAACCAGGTATGCACTGCACCGGATAGGCGATCAAGGCGCATCGGCAAGCTCAGATGGTCTTCCGCAGGGACTTCAAGATAGCGTGCACGCGGCGCCGCTGCTGCCAATGCGCGGCCCTGTGCTACCGGAATGTGCTCATCGTCGTGGCCGTGTATCAACAGGACGCAGGCGGGGACCTGCGCCAAGGCCTGGCCGACGTCCACACGGTCCAGGTTGAGGCCCAGTTTGCGATCGGTTGTGGCGATTGCTTCGTCCAGACCGCGGCCGCCGTACTGCCAACGCGCCAGCGGCAGCGCGACATAGTCGCTCCAACGCTCGGCAGGCTTGGCGAGCATGTGCGGCACCATCGTGCGGATTGCTTCGCCGGCGTTGTCGAAGGATTCCATCGCTACGACGCTGCGCAGCTGCGGGCCGAGCTCACGTGCGGCGAAGATTGCGGTTGCTGCACCATATGAAACGCCGAGCAGGTGCACCGGGCCACTGATCCTGCCTTCAGCCTTCAACGCTTGCAGGGCTGCGACCACATCTTCGCCCTCGCGGGTGCCATAGCCGGAAAGTGCATGGCCAGAACGACCGTGATTACGCAGATCTAGCGCGATGGTGCGATAACCCTGCTGTGCCAGTTCCAGCGACCATGGCATCAGCGAACCGCCATCCATCATCCAGCCATGCAACAGGATCACTGTGCCGCGTGGCTGAGTGTGGTTGTCGATGCTTGGCGCCGATGCTTTCAGCGAAAACTCCGGGAAACGCTCGCCTTTGCCCAGATAGCGGTAGTCCAAGCGGTAGTCGCCCGGCTCGAACGAGACCCAGTGCAGGGCGACGCCATCGCTGCCAGCAACGCTGCCCTGCTGATGCGGCAGGCGGGAGAGCAGGGCGTCGATGCGTTCGGTGGGGACCAGTGGCGAGGTGCCGCCAGGTGCAGCCAATCGCTCACTGAGCGACAGCGGGGGAACGGGAGAGGAGAGGGCAAAGCCAGCCAGCATCACGCAGACGCCAGCCAGCGCCAGCGAACGAAGCATGGCGGGATCCGGTTTGGGGAGCCTGCCACGGTAGTCGCTATGCAGCGCTGCATCTACCGTGTGGCGATGACAGGCAGATGACCGTTGTGTGGTGTTTGGGTTGCGGGGTGTACCGCTACTGATCAGGACGCCGTCAACTGTGGGCGGCATGACACGCCCGCGCCGTTGTTTGTGGGAGCGGCGTAAGCCGCGAAGCAGATGATGCGTCCGCGAGATGAAGTCGGGCAATTGCAGCTTCTTCTGCGAACCGAGTGACGCTGGCGGGCGCTGATTGCGGCGCGGTTACAGCGAAGCGGGTAGAGCTGCCCTCACCCCAACCCCTCTCCCGCATGCGGGAGAGGGGCTTCAAGCACAGTGCTGAGGATTGTCGACAGTGTCATCAACACCCAGCGCGGTTGTTACCTGGATCAGAAGCGCTGCTGGTACTTCATGTACATGAAACGACCGATGTCGAAGCCGCCGTAGTAGGTGAAGCTGCTGTTCGGCTGGCTGTACATGATCGGGCCTTCATGCTTGAACACGTTGTTGAGGCCCAGCGACACGGTGCCGTTCCACGGCATGGCATAACGCACCTGCAGGTCGTGGAAGGTGTTGGAGCCAAGCTTGCGGCTCGGCTGCATGTCGGTGTACGCCGATTGGAAGTCCGGGATGTTGCACTCCGGGCCACCGTCCTGATCGTAGGAGCACTTCTCCTTCATGCTGGAGTAGTAACGGGTGGTCCAGCTCGCACCGAAGTTACCGTTCTGCCAGTCCAGCGTCAGGTTGGAGCGCACGCGGAAGTTACCTTCCCAGCCGGTGAACTCTTCGACCGGGGTGGTGGCTACGTTGTCGCTCTTGCGCGACAGGTAGTCCACATACGTGGTGTTCCAACGCAGCGACAGCTGGCCGTATGCCATTTCCGGCAGACGGTAACGGACGCCGAGGTCATAGCCAGCGGTTTCCTGGTAACCGGCGTTGTTCAACGAACGGTTCATGCCGCTGACCTGGCCCTTGTTGGTGCCGGAGCTGTAGCGGGTGAAGCGGTCGCAGGCGGATGCAATGCCCTGCACATAGCACTGGTTGAGGATGTCGGTGGCCGACTCGCCAACGATGACGTTGTCGATGCGGATCTTCCACCAGTCCAGGCTCAGGTCCAGGCCGCTGACGAAGTCCGGGCTGTAGACCAGGCCGACGGTCCAGGTCTTGGCGGTTTCGGGCTTCAGCGCGGCGTTGGAGCCGGAGGTGAAGTCGGTGACGGCTTGTACGCCGGAGGTGGTGGCCAGTTCGCCGTCGCCGGTCTTCTGGCGGAAACCTGCGCCCATGCCGGCAGCGGTGCAGCGTGCTGCCACTTCGGCATTGCGTGCAGCCGCACCGAACGACCGATCGCAGGGATCGGTGACGCGGTCACGGGTGGTGACGGTGCCGCCGTACAGATCGTCAACGGTAGGTGCACGGAAACCGGTGCCGTAGGTGGCGCGGACCAGCAAGGTGTCGATCGGCTTCCACTTCAGGCCGAACTTTCCGTTGGTGGTGCCACCGAAGTTGTTGTAGTCCGAGTAACGGCCAGCCAGATCCAGCGACAGTTCACGCACGAACGGCAGGTCGGCCAGCAGCGGCACCTGCACTTCCAGGTAGACCTCGTCCAGCTTGTAATCGCCACGCGTCGGCGCGCCGCTGGTGCCGGCGATCTGGCCGTTCTGCACCATCATGTCCGGCGTATAGCTGGCTTCTTCGCTGCGATGTTCAACACCCATCGCAGCCATGATGTCACCGGCCGGCAGGCTCGCCAGCGAGCCGGAGATGTTGGCGCTGACCACCTTGGTGGTGCTGCGGATCTCGTCGCTGAAGCGGGTGAAGATGTAGTCGCGCACCGCCTTGTCGCTGAGCGAACCGGGGGTGTTGCTGCCAGCGGGGGCCAACGGATTCCACGGCACGCAGCCTTCGATCACGTTGCCGACGCTGCCGCAACGGGCCACGCCGCCGGCATCGATGAAGGACGGACCGACGGCCAGGTTGACGTTTGGCTGGTACATGCTCTGAAGGGTGCGACGCTCGCCTTCATTGCGGTTGAACATGTAGCTCACGTTCCAGTCCCAGAACCGCGAGCCAGTCTCGAAGCTGCCTTCCAAACCGACGCTGGCGCGCTTGGTGGTCA
The DNA here is from genome assembly GCF_056760195.1 of Stenotrophomonas sp. STEN020. Classification (NCBI taxonomy): domain Bacteria; kingdom Pseudomonadati; phylum Pseudomonadota; class Gammaproteobacteria; order Lysobacterales; family Lysobacteraceae; genus Stenotrophomonas; species Stenotrophomonas sp. STEN020. Next base: position 33,002 of record NZ_JBRREI010000045.1, on the reverse strand, counting down.
GTGCGTTGTTGGTCGCACGCGGGTATTCCTCGGTGCGGCGCGAGAACAACACGTCCTTGCCCCAATGGTTGAACGCGCTATCTGCCGACAGTGCGGCACGCGCGCCGCTGGCTGCCTGCGCTGCCGACACCGAGTACGGGTAGCCGGCCAGTTGCTTGACCGACTCGCGCTCGCTGTACAGAACGTCGGCAACAACGCGCAGATCGTCGGTGATCTGGAAACCACCATTGGCGAAGGCCGACTTGCGCTCCAGCGAGGAGAGCAGGGTCATGTTGGTCTTGGTGTTGGCGTAGGTCGCCGGGTCGCGCGGTTTGAAGTTGGCCGCGTTGGACGGATCGCCGCCCGGACCGACGCTGAGCACTTTGCCGTCAACGGTGACCGAGCCCCATTCGGTGGTGCCATTGAGGCCGTCAGCGGGGTGGTAAGGGCCGTTGGGGTAGGCGGTGAATTCACGCGCGCCACCCAGTACCGGGTCTTCTTCGGACTTTTCGGCGCCAACGCTGAACCAGCCGCGGTCGAAGGTCTTGCCGAAGTTGGCGCTGTAGGAACGCTTCTGACCGTCGCCTTCGCCGTACTGGCCGACATAGGCGCTGGCGTTGCCGCCGTCGAAGTTCTTGCGGGTGATGACGTTGACCACACCGGCGATGGCGTCCGAGCCGTACAGTGCCGAGGCACCATCGGTCAGCACTTCAACACGCTCGACGATAGCCGAGGGAATGGAGCCAACGTCGGAGAAGCCGCCGGCGCTGACGCCCATGCGGCGGCCGTCGATCAGCACCAGGGTGCGTTCCGGGCCAAGGTTGCGCAGGCTGACGTACATGCCGCCGTAGTCACGGCCCGACGACAGCGCCGAGGCGCGGCTCAGCGACGGTGCACCGGCAGCGGTGACGTCCTGCAGGATGTCGGCGACGTTGACGTAGCCCTTCTTCTCGATTTCCGCACGGCTCAAGGCGATGACCGGCTGTGCGGTTTCAACGCTTGCTTGGCGGATACGCGAACCGGTGATCTCGACACGGTCCAGCGTGGTGGTGGTTTCGTTTGCGTCCTGTGCGAACGCGGTGAGGCTGCAGCTGCCGAGCAACGCGAGGGTGATCGCGGAGCACAGCGGGGTCGACTTCAAATACATCGCTTTCGGTTTTCCTTTATACCAACTACAAAAAAGGCGCCCTTGTGGGGCGCCGTCACAGATGCATCACCATTGGGGGAGGGACACAGCATCTGCCATCACAGCTCCGCTGGCCGCCGGGACTTGGGCGGGCGCGCATGATGACCGAAACCGACGGCTGCGTGAAGGTAGACTTTCCGCCAACCCACCTGCACGCAGGCAGGTGGGTTGCTGAGCTGGCGAGCAGCGCCGTGTTGAATCAGGTCTCGCGCAATGCGGTGGTGATCGGCAAGCGCGCCGCACGCAATGCCGGGAACAGGCCGCCAACCAGGCCAATTCCCAATGCCCACTTCAATCCGCTCCACAGCAACGGCGGCGAGACCTTGAACTGGAACACCACCTGGCTGAAGTTGTTGCCCAAAGTGGATACGGTGAAGTTGTTGAATGCCAGCCACGCAACTACACCACCGAGCAGGCCGCCGAGCAGCGCGAGCAACATGGTTTCCAGCATCACCGCCGTGACCACCGGCACGCCGCGGAAGCCAATTGCACGCAGTGTTGCGATCTCCCGCGCACGTGTGGCGACGGCGGCATACATGGTGTTGAGTGCGCCGAATACCGCACCGACTGCCATGATCGCGCCGATCACCGTGCCCAGTATCTTGAGCAGTTTGTTCAAACCGCCGCCCTGCTTGCTGTAGTACTCGGCAGTGGTCTCCACATCCAGTTTGAGGCGTGGGTCGCTGCCGACGGCTGCCTTGAAGGCTTCAAAGCCCTGCTTGCCCTCGGTACGCACGTTGATCGACTGCCAGGCGCTGCGGTTGTAGGTGGTTGCCAGTGTCTGCGCATCGGTCCACAACTCCGAATCATGCGCATCACCGGATTCGAAGATGCCCACCACCTTCCATGCCTGATTACCCAGCATCAGTTCCTTGCCGACTTCAAGACCTTGGAACTGCTTCTGCGCACCGCGGCCGGCGACGATCTCGCGCAGACCTGCACCGAACTTGCGGCCTTCGACCAGCTTTACCTTGTCGTGCACTGCCCAAGCCTGCTCGCCGACACCACGGAACTGTGCGTTTACATCGGTGCCATCGCCGCGCGAGGTGAGGTTGACTACCTGCGAGACTTCAGCAGACACCAAGGGCCGACCATCTTCGCCACGCTTCACGCCTGGCAGGGTTTCCAGCAAGGGCACCTGATCGCGGGTGATCACCGAGTTGGTCTCGGCCTGCGAGCCGCCGCGCAGGACGATTGCGGTGCTGTCGTCGCCGGTGCTTTCCAGCGTGGCCTGGAAGCCCTGGCCCATCGCCAGCATTGCCACCAGCACGCCGACCACACCGGCAATACCAATCACGATCACCGATGAGGAACCCCAGCGCTGCGGCAGACTGGCAAGACCAATGCGGGTTGCGGCCAACGCCAAGCGTCCGGTGCGAGTAAGCATCAGCCACAAAGCGATCGCCATGGCGAGCACCGCCACACCTATCCACGGCAGCGCGATCCACACACCAAGACCTACCACCAGCAGCAGGATCACCAGCGCATTCGAAAGAAAATTCTTCATGTCGTTGTCCTCAGCGCCCGGCCAATGCGTCGACGATCTTCAGGCGCTTGGCCCGCAGTGCCGGCAGCACGCCCACTACCAGCCCGATCACCACGATCAGGACAGCCCCTACGACCCAAGTCTGTGCTGGTACGTGCGGCGGCAGCATGCCCATGGTCTGCGGTGCCAATACCGGCAGTACCACTGCAGCCAGCCCCAGCCCGATGGCGCCACCCAGGCCGACCAGCACGATCGACTCCACCATCACCAGCATCAGCATGGTGCCGTCCTTGAAGCCAAGTGTTTTCAGCGTGGCGAGTTCCGGTATGCGCTCACGTACGGCCTGCGCCATGGTGTTGCCGGTGAGCAGCAGCAGGGTGAAGAACACTGCTCCCATGATCGAAGTGACGATCATGCCGATGTCGGCGAACTGCTTGATGAAGGCCTGCTGGAAAGCCGACTCGGTCTGGCTCTTGGTTTCGTGATCGGAGTTTGCCGAGATCGCGTCGATGGCCTGTGCAACGCGTGAGGCGTGATCGGGGTTGTCGAGGCGCACGGTGTACCAGCTGACCTGGTTCTTGATGTAGTCGTTGGATTCGTCGAAGTACTTCCAGTTCATCATCAACTGGCGCTCTTCGTTGGCAGCGGTGGCGGTGTTCTTGGACTTGAATGTGCCGACCAGCTGCAATGGCCAATCGTTGCTGCCACCGCGCGGGAAGATGGTGGCCTGCAATGGAATGGTGTCGCCTATCTTCCAGCCGAACTGCTTGGCCAGCGATTCACCAACGATGGCACCGGTACGCGTGTTGCGGAAAGCGTCCACCTGTTCCTTGGAGATATCGAACTCGGTCATCAGGTCGAAGTAGTTCGGTGCGACCGAGAAATTGGGGAAGAAATTCTTCTGGTCCTGGTAGATGCCGCCGAACCACATGGCGTAGGTGACATCGTCGACGCCTTCAATCTGGCGGATTTGCGATTCCAGACGGATTGGCAGTGATTGGGTGATGGATAGACGCGAGGCCACCACCAGACGGTTGGCACCGGCGACGGTGCTGCCACCGCTGGCAAATGCCACGCGCACCGAATCGAGCATGCCGAACAACAGGAAGGCAGTGATGATGGAGAGCAGGGTGAACAAAGTACGTGTGCGGCTGCGGAACAGCTGCGCCCAGATCAATGAGAAGTACTTCATGGCCGTGCTCCTCAGTGCACCGGGGCGTCGACCAGCTCGCCCTTGTCCAGATGCACGGTGTGGGTTGCGTACTCGGCGGCCTTGGGATCATGGGTGACCATGATGATGGTCTTGCCGTGTTCGCGGTTGAGCAGCTGCAGCAGTCCCAGTACTTCCTCGGCACTCTGGCGGTCGAGGTCGCCGGTGGGTTCGTCGCAGATCAGGAAGGTGGGATCGGAGACGATGGCGCGGGCGATGGCAACACGTTGTTGCTGGCCGCCGGAAAGTTCGTTGGGGCGGTGGTCGCGACGATCGGCCAGACCAACCAGCGTCAGTGCGATCTGCGCGCGACGCTTGCGGTCGGCGGCGTTGAGGTTGGTCAGCAGCAGCGGAAGTTCGACGTTCTTCTGCGCGCTGAGCATGGGCATCAGGTTGTAGAACTGGAATACGAAGCCGACGTGGTGGCTGCGCCAGGTGGACAGCTGGCCGGCGCTGAGCTGGTCGATGCGCTGGTCTTCGATGTTGATCTCACCGCCGCTGGGGGTATCGAGGCCGCCGATCAGGTTGAGCAGGGTGGTTTTGCCCGAACCCGAGGGGCCCATCAGTGCGACGAAGTCGCCACTGTCGATATCCAGGTTGATGCCGTGCAGTACCTGTACTTTTTCCGGGCCACGCTGGTAGGTCTTGGTGATGTTGCGCAGGGAGACGAGGGTGCTCATGGATGATCCTCAGCAGTGACGCGGTGATGTTTGATGTTGAATGTTTGACGCCTGACGTTCGAATGCTTCGCTTTGCTTCTGGTCCCCTCCCTTTGCCGAAGGCAAGGGGAGGGTTAGGGAGGGGTGCTTTGCCCTTGCTTTTGCCCTTGGCTCTGGCTTCTGCTCTAGCTCTTGTTTTTGCTCCAGCTTTTGCCGTTGCCGTTGCTTTCCCCTCTCCCGCCAGCGGGAGAGGGGTAGGGGTGAGGGCAGCTTTTGCTCTGCTTTAGGTCTCTGCAGCAGCTTTGCTTTACGTGGCTTTCCAAGCCAAAGCCAAAGCCAAAGCCAAAGCCAAAGCACCCCTCCCCAACCCTCCCCTGCGCTTTGCGCAAGGGAGGGGGTAGAAGCAAAAAAAACAAAAGCGCTACTTCAGTGCATCAGGTGATACGCGCCAGTGCAGTAAAGATCACAAGCCCGCACTTACTTCTCTGCGCCTTCCAGCACCACCTTGTCGCCATCCTTCAGTTCCGCCGCAGGGCTGAGTACCACTGTCTGTCCGGCACTCAATCCCGACAGCACCTGCTTGTCCTTGGCCAATACCTGGCCTACTTCCAGCGTCTGTTGTTTCACCTTGTCGTCGGCCTGCACTACGAAGGCGACCGGCTTGCCGTCGCGCTCGACAATCGCGGCGGCCGGTACGCGCACACCCTTCGGTGCTTCAGTGCCAGCAGCAGCTGCTTTTTCCAGGAAGCTCACGCGTACGCCCATCTCCGGCACGATGCGCGGATCCTTGGTCTCCAACGCCACGCGTACCTTCACCGTAGCCTTGCCGCGGTCAGCGGTGGGAATGATGGCGATCACATGGCCCGGAATCTTCCAGTCCGGGTAGGCATTCAGCACGATTTCCACCGGCATCTTCGGTTGCACGCGGCCGATGAAGGCTTCGCCTACTTCCACTTCCACCTCGAGTGATTCCATATCGACGATGGTGCCGATGCCGGTACGGGTGAAGCCGCCACCGGCCGACAGTGGCGAGACGATCTCGCCCGGCTGCGCGGCCTTGGCCGTGACCACGCCGGAGAACGGTGCGCGTACCACGTTGTTGTCCACGCCCAGGTCGGCGATGGCCAGAGCGTCCTGCGCGACCTTGGCGTTGTGGCGTGAAGTTGCCAGTTGCGCGCGCAGGCTGTCGCGGGCGGCCACGGCCTGGTCGTACTGCGAACGCGATACCAACTGCTGGCCTACCAGCGACTGCAGGCGGCCTGCGTCAGCCTCGGCCTGGCGCAGTTGCGCCTGCAGGCCTTCACTCTGGCTGCGGGCGGCGTCGAGTTGGGCGGCGTTGAGGCTGCGCTGCGCGTTGGCGTCGATCGGGTCCAGCGTGGCCATCACCTGGCCCTCTTCGACACGCATGCCTTCCTCGATCATCACCTCGCGCACCTTGCCGGTGATCTTGGCCGACACCGTCGCCATGCGCCGGGCCACCACGTAGCCGCTGGCATCCAGCACCGAGCTGTTGCCAGCACCGGCTTGGTTCATCGCCACCACCGGTGCGGTCTGCACGGTCACGGGTTTTTTGCCGCCGAGCAGGGCACCAGCGGCCAGTACCAGCAGCAGGGCCAATACCAGTCCGATTACGATCCACAACCAGCGCCGCGACGGTGCAGGGCCACGCGGTGGCGGCGCGGAGCGGTCGATGCGGAGTTCCTTCAGCAGTTCAGCAGATGCATTCATGGATAGCAGGACGGCGTGGGAGGGGGAATGTGACCGCAACTTAGCGCAATTCGCAGCGGCCGGCAGTGACGGGGCGGAGTGAGCGGAGCATAGATGCCACCGTACCCGTTGCGCAGGTGACGGCTGTCATGTGCTTTACCTGATCGCGCTCACTGGGGGCGTCGGCGTCGGCGACCTAAGGTGGCGGCACTTCCTCAAAAAGGCGGCGGCAATGACAGCACACGGCGAGGTACTGGCAAGCCTGCAAGGCGTGCACAAGCACTACGGTGCAGTGCGGGCCCTGGATGGCGTTGATCTGGAGCTGCGGGCCGGGCAGGTGCTGGGGCTGCTTGGGCCAAATGGTGCAGGCAAGACCACCGCCATCTGCCTGCTGCTGGGTCTGCTGCGGGCCGATGCGGGGCAGGTGCATCTGTTCGGCCATGATCCGCAACAACTGGTGGCACGGCGTGGCATCGGGGTGATGCTGCAGAGCGCCGCGTTGCCGGAGACCTTGAACGTGGCCGAGCTGATCCAATTGTCGGCCAGCTACTACCCGGCTCCCCGCGACTTGGCGGATGTAGCCGCGCTGGCCGGCATCGAGGACTTGCTGAAGCGGCGCTACGGCAAGCTGTCCGGTGGTCAGCAGCGGCGGGTTCAATTCGCCCTCGCGGTGTGTGGGCGGCCACGGCTGCTGTTCCTGGACGAACCCACGGTTGGCCTGGACCTGCCTGCCAGGCAGCAGCTGTGGGCGACGGTGCGGGCCTTGGTCGCCGAAGGCACCGCGGTGGTCCTGACCACCCACTATCTGGAGGAAGCCGAGCGTCTGGCCGATCGTGTCTGCGTGCTGTTGCGCGGACGTATCGTCAGCGATGGCAGCGTGGATGCGTTGCGCGCACGGGTCGTCCATCGCAGCATCCGCTGCGTCAGTGCGCTGGATGTGGCTGCGGTTGCAGCCTGGCCGGGGGTGGTGCAGATCAGCCGGGACGGCGATTACCTGCAGTTGCGCAGCGACCGCGTCGAAAGCGTGGTGCGGCAACTGCTGCTGGCAGACCCTGCTCTGTCCGGGTTGGAGGTGCAGCCGGCAGGGCTGGGCGAAGCCTTCACCGATCTGACCGCTGCGGATGCTGCGCAGACACAACGCGAGGCGGCCTGATGAACAGCCAATACGAATCCATGCTGCCTGTGATGTCGTCCCGCCAAGTGCTGGGCGCCTACCTGCAGGAGACCCGTGCCGAATGCCTGCGCTATCTTCGCTATCCGGGTTTCGTGCTGCCGACACTCCTGTTTCCGGCGGTGTTCTATCTGCTGTTCGCGGTGCTGCTCGGCCACACTCAGCCGGCACAGGCCGCCCGCTTCCTGCTGGGCAGCTACGTCACCTTCGGGGTAATGGCGCCGGGGCTGTTCGGTTTCGGCATCGCGCTGGCACTGGAGCGTGACAACGGCCTGCTTACCCTCAAGCGCGCCATGCCGATGCCGCCGCTGGCCTATCTGCTCGGCAAGATGGTGATGGCGATGCTGACCGCGCTGGCCATCGTGGTGATCCTGCAGCTGTTGGCCACCACCGTGGCCGGGGTGCAGCTCAATGCCTCGCAGATGCTGCGGCTGACCGCGGTGGCAACCCTGGGCACCTTGCCGTTCTGTGCACTGGGACTGCTGCTGGGCACGCTGGCCAAGGGCAATGGTGCGGCCGCGGTGATCAACCTGGTCTACCTGCCGATGGCGGTGTTGTCGGGGTTGTGGTTCCCGCTGAAGGTGCTGCCGCCGCTGCTGCGGGATCTGGCGGTGATCTGGCCTAGTCATCATCTGAACATGTTGGCGCAGGGCGCATTGGACTTCGAGGTGGGCAGCCCCTGGCCGCACGTGCTGTGGTTGCTCGTATTCACGGTCGTCATCACCGCTGTGGCGGGTTGGCGTCTGCGTCGCCACGGCTGATGGCATCATTGCCGCATTGCACAGGATGAAGGTCGATGGGATTGCAGCGCCCTGAGTGGTTGAAGCCGGCACCGGACTCGGTGGTGGCCGACAACATCAAGCTCGGCAAATGGCCGTGGGTGGATGCCGTGCATCTGCTGTGGACGGTCTGGGTGTTCATCACGCCGATGTTCGGCGCGGGCTACACCCTGCGCTGGGCGTTGATCACCCTGTGGTCGTTCCCGTTGTTCATCGTGTTCTACCTGCTGACCTTGACAAGCGCGCGGCGGCACGCGCCGATCTTCGCGTTGGCGATGATCGTACTGTCGATGGCGCTGCTGCCGATCTATCCCTCCGGCATGAACTACTTCGTGTTCGGCTGCGTGATGCTGCGGACCAACCGTTGCATCAGCACGCGCCAGTACATGTTCGAGCTGGCGCTGTTGAACCTGGCGTTCCTGTCGCTGGCGTGGTGGATTGGCTACCCATGGCAGGTGATTGCGTGGATTCCGGCGCTGGCGGTTATCATCGGCTTGATCGTCAATGTCGAGCGCTCGAGCAGCGAGAAGGACGCCGCGCTGCGACTCTCACACGAAGAAGTACGGCGTTTGGCGGCGACTGCCGAGCGCGAGCGCATCGGCCGCGATCTGCACGATCTGCTCGGGCATACTCTGTCGCTGATCACGCTGAAGATGGAATTGTCGCGCAAGCTGTTCGAGCGCGACCCGCAGCGTTCGCAGCGCGAGCTGGCCGAGGCCGAGCAGATCGCGCGCGATGCGCTGGCACAGGTGCGCAGTGCGGTTACCGGTTTTCGTGCAGCCGATCTTGCCGCCGAGTTGGCTTCGGCCCATCTATTGCTGGAGTCTTCGCGCGTACACCTGCGCTACTCGCCGCCACCAGCTATGCCTACGTGGATCGAGGCAGGACTGTCGATGGTGTTGCGCGAAGCCGCCACCAATATCGCTCGCCATGCGCAGGCCAATGAAGCGTTGATCAGCATCAGCGTATCGCCGGAGGTGGTGTTGATGGAGGTGGTGGACGATGGTCGCGGTGGCGTATCGGCCAATGGCAATGGACTGGCCGGAATGCGCGAGCGGGTCCTGGCGTTGGGCGGCGAACTGCAGATCGAGTCGCCAAAGGGGCAGGGCACCCGGTTGAAGATCCGCATTCCGATACGGGCGCAACATATGCAATCGAACCCGGCGATGAACTCAGCGCAGGCCGATGCAGCACACTTGCCGACACAGGAGGCGCGCGCATGATCCGTATCCTGCTGGCCGAAGACCAGGCCATGGTGCGCGGTGCGCTGTCGGCATTGCTCAATCTGGAATCGGATATCGAAGTGATTGGTACAGCCGCTGACGGCGAGATCGCCTGGCGCGAGCTGCAGCGCCTGAAGCCGGATGTGCTGGTCACCGATATTGAAATGCCGTTGCTGACCGGGCTGGAACTGGCACAACGCGTGCAGCGCCAGCAGTTGCCGATCAAAGTGGTGATTGTCACCACCTTTGCCCGCAGTGGTTTCCTGCGGCGCGCATTGGAGGCCGGTGTGCAGGGCTACCTGCTCAAAGATGCCCCTGCCGAAAAGCTGGCCGATGCGTTACGGCAGGTGCATCGTGGTGGTCGCGCGATTGATCCACAACTGGCGGTGGAGGCCTGGTCCGAGGCTGACCCGCTCAATGACCGTGAGCGTCAGGTGTTGCGCTTGGCCGGTGAGGGCCAGACCTCCGCCGAGATCGCCACGCAGCTGAATCTATCGCAGGGGACGGTGCGCAATTACCTGTCCGAAGCGATCGGTAAACTGGGTGTTGGCAATCGCATCGAGGCCTATCGTCTGGCACGTCAGCGCGGCCTGCTTTGAGGTGCGCGTGGCTGCGCTCAGGATGCGCAGCCACGCAGACTCAGTATGACAATGAAGCCCACCAGCAGGGCTGCCCCCAGCGGACCATTCCAGGCACGCGAGCTGTGCTGCAAGGGCCGTGCATGCGCCCGCGACAACAGGGCTAGATCCCGGACATGGGCCACCTGGGCGTGGATGTCGGTGAGCCAGTTGGGCCCACGTGCACGGTCCAGCCAGACCTGGCAGGCGTCGTGGATCAGGACGGCATCCTTGTCGAGCATGCCCAGTGGAATCCGCAGTGTTGCCGGTGCATCTACGCCTTTCGGTTCGCGCCAATGCAGCCAGCGGATGAAGAACGGTGCCCGTTGCAGATAGGTGGCAGCGTTGCTCACCTGCAAGTGCAAGGCATGTACGGTGTGACCACGCATCTTGGTGCGCTCCAGCCACACGCCCATGATCTGGTTCCATGGGATACAGCCATACGCCCCGTGCTGGAAGCCCTCCGCATCCATGCGCAGCAGTGGGCCAGGCCTGAGCGCGGGCAACGCGATGTTCTGCCAGCCCAGGACCAGCAACAGCACGGTCATCGCCACCGAAACGGCGCCGAGCAGCCAAGCGCCTTTTTGCAGGAGCAACCAGGCGCACGCGCCAAATAGCGACAGGACCACAGCTGCCAGCAACAGGGAGCTGATCGACAGGCTTGCCACCAACGCGTCGCCGCGTTTGATACCGTCAAGCGCGGCGCGATTGCGTGCACGCAGCAGCGATGACGTTGCCGCGTAGCCGCCAATGCACACAGCCAGTGCAAGCGCACTGGCGATGGAATACCGACCGACGCCAACCGGTGGCGTGCTATTGCCCAGCAGCCAGTCCAACCACGGAATGGCGTAGGCAAAGGCCAGCAAACCGCTGACGGCAATGAGCAACAGCAGCAGGTATCTGGCTAGCTGCAGCAGCATCGGCTTCTCTCCCTGTCGCCGGCGCGGGATCATCCCGTGGAGGCAGGATTCTAGCCAGTGCTGACTGGTTCTGGCTTGGCGCCCTTGGTGGGACAGGTTGAGCGTAGCAGTTTGGGCCCGCAGGCAGGCCTACAGTTGTGGTGCGGGCCTTTAGCTGCGCGGTCCTCGCGCCATCGTTTGGAACACGCCATCACGGCGCACCCAGGCATGGAACAAGGCAGCGCCAACATGCACCAGCACCGTGGCAAACAGCAGGTAGGCCAGCAGGCTGTGGGCATTGCGCAGCAGTGCGTACAGCGATGGCGTATGCGGCACGATGGGTGGCAGCTGCACGCCGCCCCACAACGCGATGGGATAGCCGCCCGCCGACAACATCGCCCAGCCGATCAATGGCATCGCCAGCATCAACGCATACAGCAACCAGTGCGAGGCGGTGGCGGCCCATGCTTGCCATGCAGGCAGGTCAGCAGGCAGCGGTGGTGGCCGGTGGCGCAAGCGGTTGTACAGGCGCAGAAGGACCAGTACGAAGATCAAGATGCCGATTGGTCGGTGCAGATTGATCAGGCCTGGGCGCAGGTGCACCGAGGCAACCATGGTCACGCCGATGAACAGCATCGCCAGGATCAGCAGCGCCATGCTCCAGTGCAGTGCGCGCGCCAACAGGTTGAAGTGGCCGTTGCTGCTACTCATGGCTGCACCTGTGCGTTGTCACGAGCGGCTTCGCCGGTGGCGCGCTCGCGCTCGCGGCGATTGAAGGATTGCGAGTACACCGCCGAGCGAGCGGCGAGGATGGGGTCGTCGCTGCCTTCGACGCCCTCGGGCAGGATCAACGGGTCGAAGTTGAGGTCATTGCAGCTGCCTTGTTCCTGCGGTTGCATCTGATCGATGCTGAGTACACCGGCAACCACTTGTTCGCGCTCGGTAGGCCACGGTACGGACGGGTCATTGATAGCGTCCTGTGCGCTGGCCAAAGTCACCACCAGGTTCCAACGGACCGGGCCCTGTGCCAGCCGGTGTTGCAGATCCTGGCTGAGGAAATCCACGTCGGCCTGTTCGCGGGTTGCTGCATCCAGTTCGCGCGGCGTGGCCTGGGGCTGCCAGCGCCAACGCACTGCACGGCGTTGCCCCTGTGCATTGGTGAACCAGAAGCTGTTGACGCTGTTGAACTCGGTGCTGGCCCAGCTGTCGGTCCATGGTGCGGTCTTGGCCCATTGAGTGAAGGCACGGGCGCTGGGATATTTCTCCTGGATCGCGGCGAGCTTGGCCGGGTCCGGCTTGCCGGTGGTCGGGTCGGGAATCTGTGCGCGGGTCTGCTCGTAGAAGGCCTCCGGTGTCGCGACGGCGAGGAACGGGAAGCTGTTCATGGCCATGCGCCATTGCTGGCCGTCATCGCTGCTCAGCTGCAGGGCGATGCTGCGTACGCGTGCGTTGTTGTCGGCACCATGTGGATTGCCACCGCCTATCGACAGGCGGCCGAGCACCGGCACGCGTTGCTGTTCGAACATACGGGCATGCGATAGCTGTGACGCCTGAGCGCTGGGTTCGAACCAGCCGCTTACGCAAACGCCCTTGCTGTGGGCGCGACGAAAGCCGGGGTGGTTGGCGCCGGTTGCTTCGATGGCATCGGTGAAATTCTGTGCGGTCAGCCGATCACGGCCTATCCAACCGGCGAGCCAGGCAAAGCCGAGCGCCACTGCGCCGAGGATCAGCGCGATCAATGCGATCCAGGGCAGGGGAGAGTGCGGCTGGTCGCCGCGCGCTTGCCCGCCGTGGCGGGTGAATTTGAATAGAGGCATTGCGATACCAGTCTTGACCGACGGGAGCGTGGTGCCGCTATACGGTGGCAGAAGTGGCTGCGAAGGGCCAGCTTTGCGCTTTGCTCCTTCCCTTGCACGCAGTGCAGCGGCTTTCAGCCCCCTCCCTTGCGCGTAGCGCAGGGGAGGGTTGGGGAGGGGTGAGCTTCTGCGCTGTTGATGTTGCTTTGGCTGCTGGCTTTTCTCGCTTGGATCGCATGCGTGCATGCAAATCAAAATCTGAAGCCAAAGCCAAAGCCAAAGCCAAAGCTGCCCTCATCCCAACCCTTCTCCCGCAGGCGGGAGAAGGGCTAAGGCGACAGCCGGAGCTGGAGCTGGAGCCAGAGCAGAAGCCAGAGCAGAAGCCAGAGCACCCCTCCCCAGCCCGTCCGGCCCGAAGGCGTAGCCTTCGGTCGTTCATCAGGTCGCGCGGCAGTGCCGCGCAAGCAGACCTTCTTCACCCCCTGCGCTGCGCGCAAGGGAGGGGGTGGATCACGCGCGTGCCAGCTTGCGTAGCCGCTTGCGCTCCTTGCTGCGCGCACGCCAGTTGCGCCAGTGCTGCTGCAGGCAGGAGAAAATCACATACAAGGCCGGGGTGCTGAGCAGGGTCAGGCTCTGCGAGATCAGCAGGCCGCCGATCATCGCGATGCCCAGTGGACGTCGCAGCTCGGAGCCTTCACCCAGACCAATCGCCAGCGGCAGCGCCGCGAGGATGGCGACCATCGTGGTCATCATGATCGGGCGGAAACGCACGATGCAGGCCTCGCGTACTGCATCGGCCGGCGACTTGCCGCGCACGCGCTGCGCTACCAGAGCGAAGTCGATCATCATGATGGCGTTCTTCTTGACGATGCCGATCAGCAACACCAACGCGATCATCGAGATGATCGACAGATCGGTGTTGGTGATCCACAAGGCCAACAAGGCGCCCATGCCCGCTGCCGGCAACGTCGACAGAATCGTCACCGGATGCACCAGGTTCTCGTAGAGCATGCCGAGCACGATGTAGACCGTGGCGATGGCGGCGATGATCAGCATCAGCATCGCGACCGGGTCCATGGCCTGTCGGAAACCGCCGGGCGCGGCCTGACGGATGTCGCCAGGCATACGTAGGCCGGCGATCACCGATTTGACGATGGCGTCGCCTTCGCCGCTGCTTACGCCCGGTGCCAGGTTGTAGCTCAGGTCCATCACCGTGTACTGGTTCTGGTGGGTGACCTGTGATGGAGCCAAACCTGGCTCCTGATGGGCGAGTGCGGTCAGCGGAATCATCTGCCCGCTCTTGGTTGGCACATACAGGTCTTCGATCGCGGCGGGGCTGCCGGTCTGGCTGGGCAGCGCATTGACCACTACACCGTACTGGTTGAGGTCGGCATAGATGGTGGAGATCTGGCGTTGGCCGAAGGCGCCGTACAGCGCACCGTCGATGGCGCCGATGGTCACGCCAAGACGTGAGGCCTTCTCGCGGTCGATGACAATCTTCTGCATCAGACCACCCTTGTCCACGTCCGAGCCGACATCACGCAGCTGCGGATGTTGCTTCAGCGCGGTCACCAGCTTGGGCAGCCATTCGGCCAGCTGTTCGGCGTCATTGCCCTGCAGGGTCACGCGGTTCTGCGCGCCCTGTGAACCGCCACCGCCGCCGTCGGAGGGAAGGTCCTGGATTGCGCGCAGACGCACATCCAGATCCGGGAACTGCGCGGCCTTGGCGCTGAGCCGGCTGACCACCACATTTGTGGGCTCCTTGCGGCCTTCTTTCTCGGTATGCAGCTCGATGTTGAACTGTGCGCTGCTACCTTGGCGGCTGGAACCCAGTCGCGAGCCAACCATCTTCACCGCCGGGTCGGCCAGGAAGGTATCGCTGAGTCGGCGTTGGCGCTCGGCCATTTCCTGGAACGAGACGGTGGCACTGGAGCTGGCGCGGCCCCAGATCAACCCGGTGTCCTGCTCGGGGAACTGGCCCTTGCTGACCGAACCGGCCAGGTAGAACGTTGCAACGATCAGCAGCAGAGGCGTCAGTGACAGCAGCAAGGCGTGGCGCAGCGAGAAATCCAGCGCGACCGTATAGACCTTGAGCATGCCCTCATGCACGCGGTCCAGCATGCGATTGGTGCGGGTATCGCGTGCGCCCTCGGCGTGCGGATGCAGGAAGCGTGCGCACAGTGCTGGGGTCAGGGTCAGAGAAACCACCGCCGAGACCAGGATCGCCGAAACCAAGGTGAGGGTGAACTCGCGGAAGAATGCACCGATCATGCCCTGGGCAAAGATGATCGGCAGGAATACCGCGACCAGCGAGGCGGTGATCGATACGATGGTGAAGCCAATCTCGCGTGCGCCCGCCATCGCCGCTTCACGGCGTGGCATGCCCTCATCGAGATGGCGCATGACGTTCTCGATCACCACGATGGCATCGTCGACGACGAAGCCAATGGCTATCACCAGCGCCAGCAAGGTGAGGTTGTTGAGGGTGAAGCCCAGCGCGTACATCACCAGCGCGGCACCGGCCAAGGACAACGGTACGGTCACCGCAGCAATAAGCGTTGGCGCCAGCCGGCGCAGGAACAGCGCCATGGTCAGGATCACCATCAGCAGGCTGATCATCAAGGTGATCTGCACTTCGGCCAGCGAGGCTCGGATGGTTGGGGTGCGGTCGAAGTACGGTGTCAGCGTGGTGCCGGCATCCAGATAGCCGGTGAGTGAAGGAATGGATGCCTTTACTCGATCGACGGTAGCGACCAGGTTGTCACCGCTGCGCAGGTATACGTACATCAGTACGCCGCGCTTGCCGTTGAACCAGGCCGCTTGATATGCGTCCTGCTGGCCGTCGTAGACCGTGGCCACATCCTTCAGCCGCACCACCGCGCCGTCATGGGTGGAGATGGCGACGTTGGCGAAATCCGAAGCCTTGCGGATCTGGTCGTTGAGGATGATCGCGGTCTGGCTGGTGCCATCGCTGAGGAAGCCCAGCGGCGAGGCGACGTTGGCCGCGCGCATCGCATTGCGCAGGTCGTCCGGGCTCAGGCCAAGTGCGGTCATCGCGCGCAGGTTGAGGTCTACGCGCACCGCTGGCGTGGAAGCGCCGGCGATATCCACCTGCGATACGCCGGGCAGCTGGCGCAGGCGCTGGGCGAGCAACGAGTCGGCGGTGTTGTACAACTCAGCCACCGACTGCGTGTCCGAGGTCAGCGCCAAAGCGATTACCGGATCGTCGTTGGGGTTGGCTTTCTGGTAGGTAGGCGTGTTGATGCCGGCCGGCAAATCGGCCATGGCCGCATTGATCGCAGCCTGCACATCCTGTGCGGCGGAGTCGATGTTGCGGCTGGTGTTGAACATCAGGAACACCATGCTGCGGCCATCGCTGCTGCTGGAGCGCATGGTGTCGATGCCTGGCACCTGACCGAGGTGACGCTCCAATGGCGCGGTGACCGTGGCCGCCATGGTGTTGGCGTCGGCACCGGTGTTGGAGGCCTGCACGAAGATCACCGGAATCGACAGATTGGGCAGGGCGGCAACGCCGAGCCGCAGGTAGCAGACCAGTCCGGCGAAGAACAGGCCGATCGCCAGCAGGGTGATGCCGATCGGGCGCGAGATGAAAGGCGCGGAGATGTTCATCCGCGCTTACCGTGCCGTCTGCAGGCGTGCAGCGGCGCGTTGCTCACGGCGCTTGGCCGCCCACTCGGACAGGCGCTCGAAGTACAGGTAGATCACCGGCGTGGTGTACAGCGTGACCAGCTGCGACAACAGCAGGCCGCCGACGATCGCCACACCCAGCGGGCGCCGCAGCTCCGAACCGATACCGGTGCCCAGCGCCAGCGGCAAGGCACCGAGCATGGCGGCGGCGGTGGTCATCATGATCGGGCGGAAGCGCAGCAGGCAGGCGCGCCGGATCGCATCATAGGCATTGGCGCCGGAGCGCTGCGCGTCCAGCGCGAAGTCGATCATCATGATCGCGTTCTTCTTGACGATGCCGATCAGCAGCACGATGCCGACGATGCCGTCCACCGACAGGCTCATGCCGCACAGGTAGAGAGCCAGCAGTGCGCCGACACCGGCCGGCGGCAGGGTGGAGATGATGGTCAGCGGATGGATCCAGCTTTCGTACAGCACGCCGAGCACGATGTAGATCACCGCGATGGCGGCCAGCAGCAATAGGATCACGTCGGTCTGGCTGCTGGAGAACTCAGCAGCGGTGCCGACGAACTGCGCCTGCATCTGCTGCGGCAGCTCCAGCTCGGCCACCGCCTTGTTGATCGCATCCACGCCTTCGGACAAGGAGTAGCCCGGTGCCAGATTGAACGAGATCGTTGCCGATGGCAGCTGCTGCTGATGGCTGACGATCAGCGGCGCGGTGCCGGCTTTTGCGGTGGCAATCGCCGACAGCGGGATGCTGCCGCCTGCGCCCAATGCGATACCGGTATTGGCGCTGCCGATGCCGGTTGCGGTGGACGAGTTGCTTGAGGTCACCTGGCCCAGCGTGGTGGCATTGCTGCCGCTGAGCGTGCCGCTGCCATTGCTGCCGATCGCCAGCTGGTTCATCAGCGCATCGCTGGTGCGGAACTCCGGCGCCACTTCCAACACCACGCGGTACTGGTTGAGCTGGGTGAAGATGGTCGAGATCTGGCGCTGGCCGTAAGCGTCGTACAGCGTGTCGTCGATGGTCTGCATCGGGACGCCGTAGCGGCTGGCCTTGTCGCGGTCCACTTCGACATGCAGTGCACGGCCGTGGTTGGCGAGGTTGTCGTCGACGTCGGCCAGTTCCGGCAGCCGGCGCAATGCGTCGGTGACGCGCTCGGTCTGCTTGGCCAGCTCGGCACTGTCCATGTCCGACAGTGAGAACTGGTAGGCGGTGGCAGCCACACGCGTATCCAGGGTCACGTCCTGCACCGGTTTCAGGTACAGCGCGACGCCGGGGATATGCGCGGCGGCGGCCTGCAGGCGCGGCAGGATCACATCCAGCCCATCACGATCGCCACGGTCCTTGAGCACGATGCTCAGCTGGCCCTGGTTGAGGGTGGGATTCATGCTGCCAGCGCCGATGTAAGCAGCTACCCCGGTGACGGCTTCATCGCTCTGCAAGGCGGCAGCCACCGCCTGGGTGCGTTGCTGCATCTGGTCGAAGGCGACGTTTTGATCGGCGATGACCACGCCGGTGATCATGCCGGTGTCCTGGTCGGGCAGCAGGCCCTTGGGGATCACCATGTACAGCACTACGGTCAGTGCGACCGAAGCCAGGGCTATGCCCAAGGTCAGCGGCTGGTGGTGCAGCACCCAGTCCAAAGTGCGCTCGTACACACCGACCAGTCGCGACCAGGCGGTGACCTTGCCTTGCGCGGCGGTACGCTCATGCGCATCGTCGCCTTCCGGCAACGCGTCGGGCTTGAGCAGGTAGGCGCACATCATCGGCGTCAGGGTCAGCGAGATCACCATCGAGATCGCGACCGCGATCGACAGCACCCAGGCGAACTCATGGAACAAGCGGCCGGTGACGCCCGGCATCAGGATCAGCGGCAGGAATACCGCGATCAGCGACACCGTCAACGACAGCACGGTGAAGCCGATTTCCTTGGAGCCGATTTCCGCTGCTTCCTGGCCGTCCTTGCCCTTCTCGATATAGCGCACGATGTTCTCGATCATCACGATCGCATCGTCGACCACGAAGCCGGTGGCCACGGTCAGTGCCATCAGCGACAGGTTGTCCAGCGACATGCCGGCAAAGGCCATCACTCCGAACGTGCCCAGCAGCGACAACGGCACCGCCACCGACGGAATCACCGTGGCCCACAGCCGCCGCAGGAAGACGAAGATCACCGCCACCACCAGACAGATGGTGAGGATCAGGGTGAACTGCACGTCATGCACCGAGGCGCGGATGGTCACCGTGCGGTCGGAAAACACATCCAGCTTTACGTCGGCCGGCAGCATGCCTTGCAGGTTGGGCAGGATCTGGCGGATGTTCTCCACCGTCTTGACGATGTTGGCACCGGGCTGGCGGCGGACTTCCAGCAGCACCGCCGGCTTGCCATCGGCCCAGGCGGCGAGCTGGTCGTTCTCCACCCCGTCGACCACCTTGGCCACGTCGCGTAGACGCACCGGCGCACCGTTCTGGTAACGGATGATGATGTCGTTGTAATCGGACGCATCGCTGAGCTGGTCGTTGGTGGACAGCGTATAGCTCTGGGTCTTGCCGTTGAGCGAGCCCTTGGGTGCGTTGACGTTGGCCTGGGTCAGCGCGCTGCGCAGGTCTTCCAGGGTCATGCCCATGTTGGCCAGCTGCGCCGGGTTGACCTGGATGCGCACCGCTGGACGCACATTGCCGGCGATGGACACCAGGCCGACACCGTCGGTCTGCGACAGGCGCTGGGCCAGGATCGAGTCGGCCAGGTCGTTGACCTCACGCAGCGGGCGCGTGTCCGAGGCCAGCTTCAGGGTAAGGATCGGCGCATCGGCCGGATTCACCCGGTTGTACACCGGTTGATACGGCAGCGAGCTGGGCAGGGTGGCCTGGCGGATGGCCGCCTGCACGTCCTGCGCGGCGGTATCCAGATCGCGTTCCATCGAGAACTGCAGCACGATGCTGGACAGGCCTGCCGACGAATCGGAGGTCATCATGTCCAGCCCGGAAATCTGCCCCAGCTGCCGCTCCAGCGGCGTGGTCACCAGCGAGGCCATGGTCTGCGCGCTGGCACCCGGGTACTGGGTGGTCACCACCAGACTGGGCGCTTCGATCTCGGGCAGGGCCGCAACCGGCAGGCGCTGGTAACCGAGGATGCCCAGCAGCATCAGCCCGATCATCAACAGGGAGGTGGCGATCGGGCGCCGGATGAAAATAGTCGAAAAGCCCACGGTCGGTTCCTGGTGCGGGGGAGGGGAGGCGGGTGCCGGCCAGCGCGTCAGCGCGGCGGGCCACCCCGTCCACCACGGCTGCCACTGCCCTTCTGGGCGGCTGCCTTGAGCTGCGCTTCAGTCGGTGCTGGCGGCGCCTGCCCCGGCGCCAGTGCGTTGACCTTGCTGCCTTCCTTCAAACGGAACTGGCCTTCGGTGACCACCTTGTCGCCCGCCTGCAGGCCGCTGCTGATCACTACGTGGCTGTCATCGACCTGGCCGCCCTGCACCACATTGCGCAGGGTGACGGTGTTGTCGGGCTTGATCAGATAGACGAAGTCGCTGGTGCTGCTGCGTTGCACCGCTTCGGCCGGTACCACGATCGCGCCCGGCAGCACATTGAGCTTCATCTGCACGTTGACGAACTGTCCCGGCCACAGCGCATCGTTGGCATTGGGGAACTGCGCGCGCAGGCGGAAAGTTCCGCTGCTGCTGCTGATCTGGTTGTCCACTACCTGCAGCACGCCATCGGCATTGACCACGCTGCCGCCTTCGCGATCCATGGTCGAGGTCTGCAGCGGGCCCGAGGCCTGTGCGCTGCGCACCGCGTCGAGCTGCTGTTCCGGCAGGTTGAACAGCACATAGGCTGGCTGCAGCTGGGTGACGGTGACGATCTGGCTGCCGGCGCTGACCACATTGCCCGGGTCGACCGCACGGATACCGGCGATGCCGTTGATCGGCGAGGTGATGCGGGTGTAGTCCAGCTGCACCTTTGCCTGTGCGGCCGAGGCCTGCGAGGCGGCGACGGCGGCCTGGTACTGGGTTACCTGGTTGCGCAGCGTGGTCAGGTCGGTCTGCGCGACAAACTGGCGGTATTCCGGCGAGTTGGAGCGCGCGTAGTTGGACTGCGCGGTGGCCAACAGGGCCTCGTTCTGGCGCTTGCTGGCGATGGCCTGGTCGTACTGGGCCTGGAAAGTGCGCGGGTCGATCTGCGCCAGCAGTTCGCCCTTCTTGACCGCCTGGCCTTCGCGGAAGTTGACGCTGAGCAACTGGCCGCCGACCTGCGGGCTGACCGTGACGGTGTTGAACGCAGTTACCGTGCCCTGTGCGGTCAGGTAAACCGACACGTCCTTCTTCTCGGCGCTGACCGCGGTGACCGGCACTGGATCCTTGTCGTTGTTGCCGCCGCGGCCACCCTGGCTGCCTTGGCCGCTACTGTCCGCCGCCGCACCGGCCTTCTGCTTGCCGCCCCCCATCACCCGATAGCCGATACCGGCCACCAGCAGCACTGCAATGACCAGCAGTACGATCTTCCAGAAACGCGACATGCGAAAACTCCTGAGCAACCGATAGGGGGAGAACCAACAAGGCGCAGAGGATACCGCCGCGCCTGTGGTCTGGGAGGCATGACCGATGGGCCACGCATACAGACCCGTGCAGGTGATGAACGTTCCATCGCGGCATCGGTTGACCTGATATCCGCAATGTTGGGCCACAAAACCCTGAGTCGATCCCGGTAGAGTTCTGCTGACGCCCGGATGCTGGTCTGCCTACATCAGGCAGGTTGCCGCTTTGGCATCCATTGCGTCCATGATTGCCCTACATCCACCTTGGTTCCGTTTGGAAGGAGAGTTGCCGATGGCCCGTAAGACCCTGTCGCTGTCCGCGTTGTTGTGCGTGCTTTCGCCACTGGCGCAGGCTCAGGATGCCATCCAGCGTCCTGAGGTGGTCCAGGCGGCCAGCCGCTTGCAGCAACAAGTGGTGGATTGGCGACGCGATTTCCATGCCCACCCGGAACTCTCCAATCGTGAAGAGCGTACCGCTGCCAAGGTTACCGAGCGCCTGCGTGCGATGGGTTTGAAACCACAGACCGGCATCGCTGTGCACGGTGTGGTCGCCATCATCAAGGGCGGGCTGCCCGGCCCGAAGATCGCCTTGCGTGCCGACATGGACGCGCTGCCGGTCACCGAACAGACCGGCCTTCCATTTGCCTCCAAGGCCACCGCCGAGTATCGCGGCGAGCAGGTCGGTGTGATGCATGCCTGCGGTCATGACGCGCACACCGCAACCTTGTTGGGCGTGGCCGACGCGCTGGTCGCCATGCGCGACAAGCTGCCCGGCGAAGTGATGCTGATCTTCCAGCCGGCCGAGGAAGGCGCGCCGCCACCGGAGCAGGGCGGTGCCGACCTGATGCTCAAGCAAGGCCTGTTCAAGGACTTCAAGCCGGAGGCGGTGTTCGGCCTGCATGTGTTCTCCAGCGTGCAGGCGGGCCAGATTGCCGTGCGCGGCGGCCCTCTGATGGCGGCCTCCGACCGCTTCGGCATCACCGTCAATGGTCGCCAGACGCATGGCTCGGCGCCATGGAACGGCGTTGACCCGATTGTTGCGGCCTCTGACCTGATCGGCACCGCACAGACCATCGTCAGCCGCCGCGCCAACCTGTCCAAGCAGCCGGCAGTGCTCACCTTCGGCGCGATCAAGGGCGGCATCCGCTACAACATCATTCCCGACTCGGTGGAGATGGTGGGCACCATCCGCACCTTCGACCCGGACATGCGCAAGCAGATATTCGCCGACCTGCGCAATGTCGCCGAACACACCGCTGCCGCCCACGGCGCCACCGCCGTCACCGATATTTATGAAAAGGATGGCAACCCGGCCACGGTCAACGACCCGGCACTGACTGCACGCATGCTGCCCAGCCTGCAGGCGGTGGTGGGCAAGGACAATGTTTACGAGCCGCCATTGCAGATGGGCTCGGAGGACTTTTCGCTGTATGCCCAGCAGGTGCCGTCGATGTTCTTCTTCGTTGGCTCCACCGGTGCCGGTATCGATCCGGCTACCGCGCCGAGCAACCACTCGCCCAAGTTCCTGCTGGACGAGAAGGCGTTGGACGTAGGTCTGCGCGCGCTGTTGCAGGTGTCCTTGGACTACCTCAATGGCGGCAAGGCTGGCTGAGTCCCGGCTACGCTCTGAGAAGCTTTTGTAGGAGCGGCATCAGCCGCGAAGCCGGCACAGTTGGAACCACCGACAGCTCCGCAACCTGATGGACCACCAGCTTCGCGGCTGACGCCACTTCCACATTCTGATGGGCTGCGGGGAAAGGCGCTGCCGAGCATGGCTCGGCACTACCCGTAGCTGCTCCGTTCTTGCTTTTGTGGGAGCGGCGTCAGCCGCGATGCCGGCACAGTTGGAACCACCGACAGCTCGGCAAGCTGATAAACCATCAGCGTCGCGGCTGACGCTGCTCCCACATTCTGATGGGTTGCGGGGAAAGGCGCTGCCGAGCATGGCTCGGCACTACGGGGGGAGATGGGGCCCAAGTCCTCAAGGAGGGCCTGGACAGCCGCCTTCCTTTGCCAGGACAGGCGCTTTTCCCGGAGCGGCCGGGGAATCGCAATCCCATAAATCCCCCGCTCAACATGGCGCATTTACACTACGCCAATGAATACTCCACAAGATTCCAGCCTCGGCCGTGAGGTCGACTACCCCCGCCAGTACGATGCCAGTCTGCTGTTCCCGATCCCGCGCGCCGGCGCCCGTGCCGAGATCGGTCTGGGCAGCGAACTGCCGTTCGTCGGCGAGGACCGCTGGCATATCTATGAGCTGGGCTGGCTGGATGCACGCGGTAAGCCCTGCGTGGAGACCGCCACCTTGTACGTGCCGGGGACCTCGCCAAACCTGATCGAGTCCAAGTCGCTCAAGCTGTACCTGAACTCGCTCAACGGGGCACGTTTCAACCGTGCCGAAGCCGTGCGCGAGCGCATTGCCACCGATCTGTCGGCCTGCGCCGGCGCCGATGTGCGGGTGGAGTTTGGCCTACCACCGGTCGCGCAGACAGCAGGTGAGAGTATCGACCACCTGGATGTCGCCATCGACAGCTATGGCCCGCCCGATGCGAACCTGCTGCTGGCCGATGCCGGCAGCGTGGTCAGTGAGACCCTGGTGTCGGCCCTGCTCAAGTCCAACTGCCCGGTGACCGGCCAGCCGGACTGGGCCAGCGTCAGCATCCGCTATCAGGGCCCGCGCATCGACCGTGAAGGGCTGCTGCGTTACCTGGTCAGCTACCGCGACCACGCCGAGTTCCACGAACAGTGCGTGGAGCGGATCTTCCTGGAACTGAGCCAGCGCTGCGAGCCGGCCACGCTGGAAGTGGAGGCGCGCTACACCCGCCGCGGCGGCCTGGACATCAACCCGCGCCGGGCCAGCCCGGGTTTGGTCGCCAGCGCCCCGATCCGCGACCTGCGTCAATAAACATTCAGCTGCGTACGCTGGTTTTTACGTTGGCACGATGAAACCTTAACAGGCGTCGTGCAATCGTTGCTTCCAGTCAGTCACGGAGGAGCAGCCTGGATGAGCAGTACTGATAAGAAAGCCGATTTTTCCGGTGTCACTGGCTCCGTCACCAGCACCGAACAGGTGGTGGAAAAGGCGGATTTTTCGGGTGTCACGGCAACAGTGACCAGTACCGAAGAGATCGTTGGCGAGCAGGAATACACGGTGCAGAGTGGTGACAACCTCTCCAAGATCGCCAAGAACCTGCTCGGCGATGGCAATGCGTGGAAGAAAATATTCGATGCCAACCGCGATGTCCTCGACGACCCGGACAAGATCCGCCCCGGACAGACGCTGAAAATTCCGGCGCGTCAGGGTTGATCCCTGCGCCAATACATATACATACGTACGCACCTACAAACCAGATTCGGAGCAATTCATGAAGAAGACTTCGCTTAGCAGTGCCCTGATGATCGCTGTGGTCGGTGCCGTGGCACTGGTTGGCTGCAAGAAGAAAGAAGAAGCTGCGCCGACCCCGCCGCCGGCCGCAACCGCGCCGGCTCCGATGGTCGAGGCAGCACCTGCCGCGCCGGTTCTCGCGGTCACCGCAGTGACTGTCGGTAGCGCTGCGGCGGCTGATATGTCGGTGGCGCCGGTTGCTGTATTGGCTGCCAAGGACAAGATCATTGTTTCGATCAAGACCAGTGGCACCGCCAGCAATGTGCCGGTGGCTGCCAAGCTGACCTATCAGGATGGCCAGACCGCAGGTGAGCAGAGCGCCACGCTCAATTCCACCGACGTTGGCACCACCAATATCGAATTCGCCAACAGCAAGCCGTGGCCGGCTGGCAAGTACACCGCCGACGTCACCGTCGATGGTAAGGCTGCCGGTACCCCGCAGCAGTTCGAGGTGAAGTGAGTAAGGCGTTAGCCGGCGTAACTCTCTCCCGCCGGTGATACGCATGGGCGCAGCCACCAGGCTGCGCCTTTTTTTGTCCGCGTGAACCGTAGAGCTGTTCACTTCAGCATTTGAGTCGCCCGGGTCCGATGCTTGGTTCCGGCATCGGATTTTTCTTGTGGGAGCGGCGTCAGCCGCGAAGCAGGGACATCATCAAATGAAGAGGTTTGAGCAACCTCAGCGTCGCGGCTGACGCCGCTCCCACAATCAACACAACCCTATTTCGTTCCATTGCGCGCGAACCTTGATTTGCGCACTGTCCGCACCCGCTCGCGTACAGCGCGGGTGGTTGCAGCTGAGACCACCGCCGCCGCAATCGGCATGAGCAAGACAGCACAAGGCCTGCGCCATCTCCTAGCGCAGATGGTGTGTCGCTCCCTACCTTGGCGTATGGATTTGCTTTGCCCGCTCCCGTCGAAAACGCGACAATGCGAGGGTTTCCTCATCCGGCAGCCGGAGAGGGATTGCGCGCCGGCCCACTGGATGGCCGTGCGCCTGCCCGATCGCCGCTGCCATTCCACGCACCGCATCCGTCAGCAAGAGAGTTTTTGCCCCCATGTCGAATACGCCGAAGATCATCTACACGCTCACCGACGAAGCTCCGTTCCTGGCCACGCAGTCGCTGCTGCCCATCGTCGATGCCTTTACCGCGACCGCCGGCATTGCCGTCGAGACCCGCGATATCTCGCTGTCCGGCCGCATCCTGTCGCAGTTCCCGGATTTCCTGAAGGACGAGCAGAAGATCAGCGATGATCTGGCCGAACTGGGCGAGCTGGCCACCAAGCCGGAAGCCAACATCATCAAGCTGCCGAACGTGTCGGCCTCGGTGCCGCAGCTCAAGGCCGCGATCAAGGAACTGCAGGACCAGGGTTTCATCCTGCCGAACTACCCGGACGCACCGACCGATGACGTGTCGCGCGACATCCAGGCGCGCTACGACAAGATCAAGGGCAGCGCGGTCAACCCGGTGCTGCGCGAAGGCAACTCCGATCGCCGCGCACCGCTGTCGGTGAAGAACTACGCCCGCAAGCACCCGCACCGCATGGGCGCCTGGACTGCCGACTCCAAGTCGCACGTCGCGCACATGGACGGCGGTGATTTCTACGGCAGCGAGAAGTCGGCTACCGTCGCCAACGCTGGCAGCCTGAAGATCGAGCTGGTGCAGAACGACGGCAACACCGTTGTGCTGAAGGCCAAGACCGCAGTCAAGGCCGGCGAAATCATCGATGCTTCGGTGATGAACCGCAAGGCGCTGGCTGCGTTCGTTGATGCACAGATTGCCGATGCCAAGAGCCAGGGCGTGCTGTTCTCGCTGCACCTGAAGGCGACCATGATGAAGGTCTCCGACCCGATCATGTTCGGCGTCGTGGTCGACGAGTTCTACAAGGACGTGCTGGTCAAGCACGCTGCCAGCCTCGCCCAGATCGGTTTCGATTCCAACAACGGCATCGGCGATCTGTACGCACGCCTGCCGCAGCTGCCGGAAGCCGAGCAGGAAGCGATCAAGGCCGATATCGCCGCCGAATACGCCAAGCGTCCGGCCGTGGCCATGGTCAACTCGGACAAGGGCATCACCAACCTGCACGTGCCGTCGGACGTCATCGTCGACGCCTCGATGCCGGCGATGATCCGCGACTCCGGCAAGATGTGGAATGCCGAAGGCAAACTGCAGGACACCAAGGCGGTCATTCCGGACCGTTGCTACGCTGGCGTGTACCAGGCCGTTATCGAAGACTGCAAGGCACACGGCGCGTTCAACCCTGCCACCATGGGCTCGGTGCCGAACGTCGGCCTGATGGCACAGAAGGCCGAAGAATACGGCTCGCACGACAAGACCTTCCAGATCGCCGCCGATGGCGTGGTCAAGGTCACCGATGAAGCCGGCAACGTTGTGTTCGAACACGCGGTGGAAGCCGGTGACATCTGGCGCATGTGCCAGACCAAGGACGCCCCGATTCAGGACTGGGTGAAGCTTGCCGTCAGCCGCGCCCGCCTGAGCAGCACCCCGGCGCTGTTCTGGCTGGACGCCAAGCGCGCCCACGATGCGCAGGTCATCGCCAAGGTCGAAAAGTACCTCAAGGACCACGACACCAGCGGTCTGGATATCCGCATCCTGTCGCCGGAAGAAGCCACTGCGGTGTCGCTGGAGCGCATCCGTAAGGGCGAGGACACCATCTCGGTGACCGGCAATGTGCTGCGTGATTACCTGACCGACCTGTTCCCGATCCTGGAGCTGGGCACCAGCGCCAAGATGCTGTCGATCGTGCCGCTGATGGCCGGCGGCGGCCTGTTCGAAACCGGCGCCGGTGGTTCGGCACCGAAGCACGTGCAGCAGTTCGTCGAAGAGGATTACCTGCGCTGGGATTCGCTGGGTGAGTTCCTGGCGCTTGCCGCTTCGTTGGAGCACCTGGGCCAGCGTTACGACAACAAGGGCGCTGCGGTACTGGCCAATGCGCTGGACGCTGCCAACGGCAAGTTCCTGGATAACGACAAGTCGCCCTCGCGCAAGCTCGGTGGCATCGATAACCGCGGTAGCCACTTCTACCTGGCCATGTACTGGGCGCAGGCGTTGGCCGAGCAGAATGACGATGCCGCGTTGAAAGCAAAGTTCGCACCGCTGGCCGAAGTACTGACCAGCAACGAGCAGAAGATCGTCGACGAGCTGGCAGCAGTGCAGGGCAAGGCCGTCGACATCGGCGGCTACTACCGTCCTGACCTGTCCAAGGCTGGCCCGGCAATGCGCCCGAGTGCCACCCTCAACGCCGCGATCGCCAGCCTCAAGAGCTGATCAGCGTAAGATAGTGACGGCGGCGTGTTGTCGCTGCTGTTACATATTGAAAGCCTGCGTCCTTCAAGGACGCAGGCTTTCTTGTTTTCGCGTGATGACGGTGTGTAGATACGACCAAGGTCGTGTGCTGAAAACTCCACTGAAAAATCGAAGTGTGGGATCAATCACCCTTTCACATGCAGCTTCTGGAATAGCCTCATCCGACACGCAGGGAATCGCATGACGCGAGCGCGTCAAAAAGGGGAAGAGGCATGACCAGGGTGCTGGTAGTGGGCTCGGACACCCGGGAGGAGCAGACGCTCCTCGGGCGATTGAGGGAGATTGCAGGATTACCACCGGAAGGTCTGCAACGCTGTGTCGATCTGGACCAGTGTGATCTGCTGCTGGTCCGCGATACCCCGGCGTTGCGCAGTGCCGCCCAGCATATGGCCAGCAAGCGGCCGGCGATGCGCCTGTGGCTGCATGATGACGCCGGTGCCGTACATGATGGCCGCAGCAGCGGCGAGCTGCATCTGGATCAAACGCAGATCCAGCACGCGCTGGCACCGCCTCCTGCGCCGACCACTACCGATGGCTTATATCTGGCCAGCGGCGCCAAGCAGGTTACCCGCCTGCTACGGCAGCGCTTGCAGGAAAAGCAGGGCCGCGCAGTGCTGACACTGCAGGGCCAGCCGCAATTGCTGATTGATTTCGAACACGACCAGATGGTGCCGCTCTACGTGCATCCAGTGCAGGGGCCAAGCCTGGCCCAGCAGCTGGGTGACGTATTCGAATTGCTTTCCCTGCAGGAGCTGTCGTTGGCTCGCTTCCAGGCCTTGGCGGAAAACCTGTCGCGGCAACCGCTGCGGCCGCTGCTCTGGCAGATGGCGCAGTTTGGCGACAACTGGACCGACTTCGATCGACGCCTGCAACAGAACGCACGGGTGAGCCTGCTGCGCTGGCCGGACTTCCGCGTGCTTGCGCATCAACACGATGGCTTCAGGCTGTGTTCGCTGCTGCTGAAGAAGCCTTGCACCCTTGCAGAGTGCACTGAGTTGCTGGAGCTGGACAGCAATGCAACACGAGCCTTCATGCGTTCTGCCTACCTGTGTGGCTATGCCAGGGTGCAGGTGCCAGAGCCGGCAGCTGCGCCGCCGCCTGCGCCGGCCAAGGTTGGTGCCAGCGCCTTGCTGGCACGGATGTGGCGCAGCGTCCGTCAACGCACGGGTACCCATGCATGATCGAGCACAAGGTAGTGATTCTGGGCGCCATGGGGGCGGGGAAGTCGACGCTGGTGCGCGCTGTAGCGGGCGGCACCGTCATTGATACCGACGTACTCAACACCGATGCCAGCTCATCCAAACTGGCAACCACGGTGGCGATGGACTATGCCGATGTGAGTCTGCCCAATGGCGATCGGCTGCGCTTGTACGGCACGCCGGGGCAGGAGCGATTCTCCTTCATCTGGCCGGTACTGCTGCAAGGCGCGCGTGGCGTGGTGATCCTGGCTGACGCCTCCAGCCCCGACGTAGTGCAGGAAATGGAACGCTACCTGCTGGCACTGCGCGAACACGCCGCGACGGTTCCGGCAGTGATCGGCGTATCCAAATTCGATCTGATGCCGGATGTGGATCTTGATGCCTGCCTGATGCAGGCACAGAAGACCGCCGGCAGGCCGTTGCCATTGGTGCCGTTTGACGCACGCTCGGAGGATGCGGTGATGCTGCTGATGGATGTACTGATGGGTGAAGTCGAAGCCGCTGCCCTGGTGGGTGCCCATGACTGAGGCCAAGGCGATTGCACTGCTGGAAGACTGGGAGGTCGCGGCGATAGACCAACGGCTGCAGGAGTTCACCAGTTCGGTGGATGGCGTGCGTGCCGCTGTCGTCGCCAGCATCGATGGTTTTGTCCTGGCACAGGCCGCCACGGAGACCTCCAGCGGCGAGCGTCTGGCAGCCATGACCAGCGCCATGCTGGCGCTGGCCTCGGCGGTTGGCCGCGAGCTGGCCCTGGGCACGCTGGACGTGCTGATGCTGGAGGCCAGCGAAGGCAAGGTATTGATGCAGTCGATCCAGCTGCCACGCGGCTCGTTGTTGCTGATGGCCGCCTGCGGCCAGCGCAGCGTGATCGGCCACGTGCTGTGGAGCGCGCGCGAGTGTGGGCGCAAGATCCAGGCGGAGTTGTCTGGGGAGTGATGGTGGCGGTAGCTGCGGCTGCATTGGAGCCAAAGCCAAGGCTCCCCTCATCCCAACCCTTCTCCCGCTGGCGGGAGAAGGGCTAAAGCCGAAGCCGAAGCCAAAGCCGAAGCCAAAGCCGAAGCCAAAGCCAAAGCCAA
Organism: Stenotrophomonas sp. STEN020; assembly: GCF_056760195.1. NCBI lineage: Bacteria > Pseudomonadati > Pseudomonadota > Gammaproteobacteria > Lysobacterales > Lysobacteraceae > Stenotrophomonas > Stenotrophomonas sp. STEN020. Next base: position 3,115 of record NZ_JBRREI010000045.1, on the reverse strand, counting down.
AGCCAAAGCCAAAGCACCCCTCCCCAACCCTCCCCTGCGCTGCGCGCAAGGGAGGGGGCAGATCATGGCCATCTCCGGCCCCGTCTGCGAGTTGCACGAGAGCGCCTGCTTCGCCCCCTCCCTTTTGCGTAGCAAAGGGGAGGGTTGGGGAGGGGTGCTTTTGGTGCAAAACCCGCAATCCACGAACAGCTCCGCCCCCAAGCCTGTCCCGAACAGCAGCCAGTGGCGTATGGTCAGCGCAACTCCCCGGTGTTCTTCGCATGCGATTGCCCCGTACCTACATTGACCCAGCATCTCGGCGCCGTCAGGTCATGCCCTCATGACCGAGTTGGCTACAGACAACGCTTTGGCCGCCAGCAGCGCCAGCTGCATCGCGCAGGGTTTCGAGCATTACCACCGCGACTTCGCCCAGATCAGCCGGCGTGCACGCGAGCGCTTCCAACGTCGCGATTGGGCTGCTGCCAAAGCCGATGCAGTAGAGCGCATCGAGCTGTATGACGTCTGTGTTGCGCAGTGCCGCGCGCAGCTGGATCAGCTGCTGCAGGGCAGTAGCGAGTTGCAGCTGTTGTGGCGACAGGTCAAACAGGGCTTCGCTGCATTGATCGAAGGCCGCATTGACGGCGAGCTCTACAAGACCTTCTACAACACGCTCACCCGACGTCTGTTTGCCACCCGCGGTGTGGATGACAGCATCGAGTTCATGGCGCTGGATATCGAGCCGTCCGATGCCATCACCCATCCGGTCGCGCGGCATGTTTACGCTGTGTCGGAGGCCCGCCCAGCCGAAGCGTTCTCACGCTTGTTGGCGGACTACGTGTTCGACCTGCCGTACGCGCACCAGCTGCGTTGCGCAGCGGCCATCGCGGTGCGGCTGCAGGATGATCTCGCCCATTGGGGGCCGTATCCGGTACGCGCGATCGAGCTGTTGCAGACGGTGTTTTACCGCGAGCGACGTGCCTATCTGGTCGGACGCGTGTTCGGCGAGCATCGGTTCTCGCCGTGTGTGATTGCGCTGGTCAATGATGAGAGCGGCATCCGGGTGGAGGCGGTGCTGAGCCGCCGTCGCGATGTGGCACATCTGTTCGGCGTCTCGCGCAGCTACTTCCAGGCAGACCTGCCGACCGTGGCCGATGCGGTGGTGTTTCTGCGAAGCATCCTGCCGGGCAAACCGGTGGATGAGATCTATACGGTGCTGGGCCGGGCCAAGCAGGGCAAGACCGAGCGCTATCGCACCTTCTTCAGTCACTTCCAACAGCACGACAACGAACAGCTGGTGCATGCCGATGGCACGCCGGGCATGGTGATGACGGTGTTCACCCTGCCCAGCTATCCGCTGGTTTTCAAGTTGATCCGCGACCGCTTTGCCTGGCCCAAGACCATGAGCCGACAGGACGTGGAGGACAAATACGCGCTGGTGTTCAACCTGGATCGCATTGGTCGTTTGTTGGATGCACAGCCGTATCGCCATCTGCGCTTCCCACGACAGCGTTTTGCGCCGGCCTTGTTGCAGGAGCTGGTGGATGAGTGCAGTCAGAGCGTGCGCGTCGACGGCGATGAAGTGGAGATTGCGCTGTGTTACGTGCAGCGTCGCTTCCGGCCATTGAATCTCTACCTGCGCGAGCAGGGCGCAGAGGCGGCACGCGCTGCCGCGTTGGATTATGCGCAGGCGATCCGCGACATGGCCTGCAACAACATCTTCCCTGGCGACATGCTGCTGAAGAATTTCGGTGTGTCGCGGCATGGCCGTGCGGTGTTCTACGACTATGACGAACTGTGCCTGGTTACCGAATGTAATTTCCTGCCATGGCCACAGCCACGCAGCGAGGAAGAGGCGATGGCGGCCGAACCGTGGTTCCATGTCGCGCCGAACGATGTATTCCCTGAGCGTTTTGGACCGTTCATGGGATTGCCGCGGTCGTCATTGGATGTGGTGCAGGAGAAATTTGGTGAGCTGTTTGATCCGAGCTGGTGGCTGGATCTACAGGCCGGGTTCCGGCAAGGTCTGTACCCTGATACCCCGCCGTACCCGCGCGCGCTGCGGCTCGCTTGAGGCTTGCCGCGGCCCACGGGCCGCGCTTTAATCCGCTTTCCGGACACAAGGAGACGTGGGATGCGACAGATATTTGCGGCCATGGCGTTTGGCGCTGTGGTTATGACTGCGATGCCGGTGATTGCCAAGGCAGAGAGTGGTGGCGGTATCGCGGCAGTACGCGAGCGGATTGAAAGCAGTTTGGTGGTCCGTGGCGAAGTCAGTATCGAAACCGACGGGTCGGTATCAGCAGTGCAGCTGGACAAAGAGGACAAGCTGCCTCCCGGGGTGGTGAGCATGGTGCGCGATGCGGGTTTGAAATGGCGTTTCGAGCCTGTGCTCCGGAATGGCGTCGCAGTCCGCGCGCTGGCACCGATGAGCCTGCGCGTCATCGCCCGCAAACTGGATGGTGATCGCTATGAAATCAGCCTGCGCGGCATCAATTTTGCGCGGCTCGACGCCGACGATCCGGAGAACATCGCGCGTATCTCGCTGAAGCCGCCGCGCTATCCAGAGCAAGCTTACCGTGCCGGCATTTCTGGCAGTGTCTACCTGCTGGTCAAGATCGGCAGGGACGGCAAGGTCGAGGATGCTTTTGCCGAGCAGGTGAACCTTACCTTCCTCAGCAGGGAGAACGATCAGCGACGTGCCCGCGAACTGCTGGCCAAAAGTGCCCTGGCCGGAGCCAGGCAATGGACCTTCCGGGTTCCGACGCAAGGCCCTGCGGCCGCGCAGCCGTTCTGGAACGTGCGCGTACCGGTCAGTTATTCGCTGGACAATGGGGCCGCCGAGGGCCAGGAGCAGGCGCGCTGGGTGAGTTATGTGCCGGGCCCGCGTGAGCGTGCACCGTGGCGCGAAGACCGCGAGCAGCTTGGATTCTCGCCGGACGCGCTCGCCGATGGCAGCGTCAATCTGGTCGACAACAATGGCCCGCGCCTGCTGACCCCGCTGCAGGGCACCTGACCCTTACGGGTAGTGCCGAGCCCCACGCGGGGGGGGGGGGGCCCGGGAAGACCCCCCCCCCCCGCCGGGGGGCGGGGAGGGGGGGGGGGGGCCCCCCCCCGGCGGGGGGGGGGCGCACAAAAA